>JAFQVU010000188.1 GCA_017407885.1 Clostridia bacterium | reverse complement strand
CATTTTTCACGCTAATTACCATGTTTTTGCAAAGCAAAAACTTCCTTACTTTGAATATTGGGTAAGTACATCCCCGACAGCAATCTTTCTGCCGTTGATGTAATCCGCCGCACGCATGCGGCTCTTTCCCTCGGGAAGAAGCTGTGTTACCGCTATCGAACCTGTACGACACGCGACCTCAATACGGTTCTTCGCCGCATCACAGTTTAGCACCTCACCCGGGGTATCGTGTGTTTTCTGCGTATCACAAAGCTCCGCACTTACAAGCTTCAGCGATTTTCCGTTATGAGCGGCTACTGCAAGCGGGAACGGAGAAAGTCCGCGGATTCGGTTAAACACACTCATTGCATCAGCATCAAAATCGAGCGCGCAATCAGCATTTTCAATCTTCGCCGCATATGTGGAAAGACTGTCATCCTGCTTTTCCCTGCTCGCGGTGCCGTTTTCGAGAGCCGCGACAGTCTCAACAAGCAGTTTTGCGCCTGCATCGGCAAGCTTGTCGTGCATTGTCTCGAAATTATCGGCATCCTCTATGGGAACAGCAACTTTTGAAAGCATATCTCCGGTATCGAGTCCGACATCCATATACATTATCGTTATTCCGGTCTCGCGTTCGCCGTCAATAATAGCACGCTGTATCGGCGCGGCACCGCGATAACGCGGAAGCAGTGAGCCGTGGACGTTTATGCATCCAAGAGAGGGATAATTTATCACATTCTCAGGAAGTATCTTACCGTAAGCGGCAACAATTATAAGCTCCGGCGCAAGACTATCAAGCAGTGCGGCAAATTCTTCGCCGCGCAGAGTTGACGGCTGATATACCGGTATACCGTGCTCCTCGGCGCACACCTTAACCGGCGGCGGAGTGAGTATCATTTTGCGTCCCTTCGGCTTGTCCGGCTGGGTAACAACTCCCACCACGTCAGCGCCGGCAGATATAAGAGTCTCAAGCTGTATTTTAGCAAAATCGGGCGTACCCATAAACAGTATTTTTGATTTCATATACATTCTCCGCTGTCTTAGGCTTCAACTTCGTCTGGATCAAGCATGCGTATTACTTTATCCGTAAACAGAATACCGTCAAGATGGTCAAGCTCGTGACAGAACGCACGTGCCGCAAGTTCCGAGCCCTTCACAGTGTGCTCTTTGCCATCAAGCCCGGTGTAACGCACAGTAACGGTCATTGGACGGTCGGTTATACCCCACTGATTCGGCACGGAAAGGCATCCCTCAACATCCTGCTGTTCGCCTTCGCGCTTAATGATCTCGGGATTTATCATGATATAAGGCTTATTTTCTTCAACCTCAACAACGACCATTCTGCGAAGCTTGCCCACCTGAACTGCCGCAAGTCCGCAGCCATTTGCCGCGCGCATTGTTTCAACCATATCTGCGGCGAGTGTCTTTATACGCTCGTCTATAATCTCAACGGGGCGACTCTTTTTGCGAAGAATCGGATCCCCATCCTTTACTATGTTCAGTTTTGCCATAAAAATTCCTTTGTCTTTGCAAAGCAAAGACTTCCTTATCTTCGATATTTTTGTCGGTTTGCACACAAATTGGCGACGAAGTGAATATAAGCATCACAGCGACGCGGGGTTTATGTCAACAGATATTGCCGCTTTCGCACTTGCCTTGGGAAAATCCGCCATGAGACGGCAAATCAGTTCACGCATCCGCTTTGTGACCTGACATTTAATTATTATTCTCATTCTGAAAACATTATTTACTTTATATATAGGTGCCTCAAAAGGACCGAAAATGTACATAGGTATATCCGAAAACTCGCCGCCGGTATACTCGCGCAGTTTGGTATCAAGCTTTAGCACAAGATCGAGAACTTCGCGCTCCTCTTCGCCATGTACACCGAGAAGGACAAATTCGCAAAACGGCGGAAACTGAAGCTGACGCCGAAGCTTGATCGCGCTTGAATAGAAGCTGTCATAGTCCTGCATTGATGCCAATTTTATGGTTTCGTTATCGGGAGAATATGTCTGTATAACCGCTCTTCCGGGTTTATCAGCGCGTCCGGCGCGTCCTATTACCTGT
>JAFQVU010000187.1 GCA_017407885.1 Clostridia bacterium | reverse complement strand
GGAAAAAAGAATAATGAAAACCACCACCATAAGGGGAGTGGCCATATCGGCACTCTCGCTTGGCACGGTGCAGCTCGGAGTTGACTACGGTATCAACAACAAGGGTGGAAAGCCCTCTCTTGAAACCGCATTCAATATACTTGACTGCGCCATTGAAAACGGTATAAACACGCTCGACACCGCTACCGGATACGGCGATTCAGAGGCAGTCATCGGAAAATGGCTTGCCACAAAAGATCCCGCAGACCATCCGTTTATCGTAACCAAGATAATGAACCTTGACCATTCATCACTCGATGCATTAAGAGTAAGCGTGCGCACAAAGGTTGAGGAATCCAAGAAGCGTCTCGGTCTCTCACAGCTTCCGCTTTTAATGCTCCATCGGTTCCATGACTACCTTAACGATAGGGAAAATATGACCACAGTCATTAACGAGCTTAAGGCATCCGGCGATATTCTCTATTCGGGTGTATCCGTATATTCGAATTCCGACTATAACGAAGTCGCAGAATCCGGTTTTGACTCGGTACAGCTTCCGCTTAACATCTTTGACAACAGTCAGGTTGTAAACGGTGGCATCGAAAAGATCCGCAAAGCAGGCATGATGATCTTCATCCGCAGCGTGTATCTGCAGGGACTCGTGTTCCGCGATCCCGATAAGCTTGAGCCTCACATGCAGTTCTGCCGCGACACACTCGTTAAATTCCGCGCACTCTGTGCAAAATACGATCTTTCTCCCGCAGCTCTCGCTGTTTCATATGTCGCAAGCATAAATGGCGTTACCAGTCTCGTGCTCGGAAGTGAGACCGTCGAGCAGGTAAAATCAAACACCGAGCTTATGGACTCTATCACTCAGTTCACTGACGAGCAAATAAATGAAATCCATGAAGCCTTCAAGGACAGTCCGAGAATGCTTCTTGATCCCAGTCTTTGGCCAAAGGGATAATTTTTAAGAAAGAGAAATTAAAGAAAGATTGTAGGAGGATATAACTATGAAATTCCCGTTTAATGACAAATCCATTCGCATCGGTATTCTCGGCATGACCGAGGGTAACGCTCACCCCTTCTCTTGGAGTGCCATGATCAACGGCTACGACAAGGACGAAATGTACAAGTGGACACACGAGCTTTACCCTACCATTCCGCAGTATCTCAACAAGCAGCCTGCCGACACCATCGGCATCCCCGGTGTACAGGTAACTCACGTATGCTTCACCGGTTATGAAGACCGTGCTATGGCTGAAAACTGCGCACGTGCCGCAAAGATACCGAATGTTGTTACAGATCCTACCGAAATGATCGGTCAGGTTGACGCTATCATCTGCGCTACCGATATCGGTGCCGAGCATGTTGAGCGCTGCCGTCCGTTTATCGAGGCAGGCCTGCCGATATTTATCGACAAGCCTCTTACCGATAATGAGGAAGACCTCCGCACCATTGTAAAATGGTACGACGAGGGCGCACACATCCAGTCTTCGTCTTCGATGCGTTATATAAAATCCGCCGAACCATTCTACAAGAATCACTATGAGCTCGGAAAGATCCGCTATATCGTAAGCCCCATGGCTAAATACTGGGAGACCTACGGTATGCACGCAATAGAGGCAATGTATCCGCTTCTCGGCGCAGGCTTCGAATGGGTGCAGAACCTCGGCGACCACGATCATGCGATGGTACATATCCGCCACAAGAACGGATGCGATGTAAGTATCCCTATGGGTTACGGTTTCGCATCCAACGGCATGACAGTTATGGCAGAATTCGGCTCTCGCGTAATTACCGATGGCGACTCCTACTATGCATTCAAGAAGCAGCTTGATGTATTCGCGCACTATCTGCGCACCGGCGAGGACGATCATCCCTTCTCCGATACAATCGAGATGGCAAAGATCCTCATCGCAGGTCTCAGAAGCCGCGAAGAGGGTGGCCGCCGCGTATACCTTGACGAGATCAAAGAGAGATAAGGCAAGGTACAGCGCATGAATAACATACTCGATCGCTTTTCTCTTGCGGGCAAAAAGGCGCTGATCGTCTGCCCCGAGAACCCCTACAGCAGCGAGATCGCTCAGGGACTTGCAAATGCAGGTGCTGAAATTTGGGTAGCGGGTAATACCGATACCGATCTTGGCGTTGAGGTTGCAGGCAAATTTACATATACACACGGATGTACCGAATCCGCCGCTAACCTTGCAAACGAGGTTCGCGCAAAAATGGGTACACTTGATATCGTTATTGAAAACGGTCTCTACACCCCCGTCAAGGGATGGAAGCAGACTTATTCCGAGATTTACGATCAGCTTTCAAAGACCGAGCTTGGTCTCATGCTGACCGTTCAGAGTCTCGGCCGCATTCTTGCAGAGCAGGGACACGGAAGCGTTATCCTTGTTGCCGATTACGGCGCACTCGTCGGATACGATCCCGTTAACTATCAGAATTGCCCTGGCGAGAAAGACACTGATTTCTCGTTCGTCAAGGGATTTATCTCGGGCGGTGTTGTCAACTATGCAAGACAAGCCTCCAACTACCTCGCCGAGAACGGCTGTCGCTGCAACGCAATAGCGTTTGCTCCTATCGAGGGAAGCTGCTCCGAAGAATTCAAGACGGCATTCACTCGTCACAATCAGACAAAGCGTCTTGCAAAAGCAGACGATATTGCCGCAGCAGTAATCTTTTTGGCATCCGACGCATCCGAGTTCATCACCGGCATCACCATGCCCGTAGATGGCGGATATATCGCGAAATGAGGTGAGCGAGATGAATACATTCGATCTTTTAAGCATGAAGGGCAAAAATGTCCTTATCACCGGCGGTCGCGCAATGTACGGTCTCGGTGCAACTCTCGCTCTTGCCGATGCAGGCGCGAACATCTACCTTGCAAGCCACACTATTGAGTCCGCACAGCCCTTTATTGAAGAGCTTCGCGAGACCAAAGGCGTAGTGGCAAAAGCCATCGCTTTCGACCTTGATGATGTCGCAAGCGTTGAAAATCTTGTAAAATCCGTTATTGAGGATGCTGGGCGTATCGATGCGTTTATTCATTGCAGCCGTATCATTCCGCAGGGCGGAGACGGTATCGGCTGGGATGAAGATCCGATAAAGCTCGAACAGAACGTCCGTGTCAACTCCGCAAGCTCGCTCTATCTTCTGCAGCTTGTCGGTGAACAGATGATAAATCAGAAGAGCGGCTCAATCGTCGTATTTGGCTCTATGATGGGTCTTATCGGCGTCGAAAAGCACAACTATGACGGCAACCCCCAGATGGTTCCCGGTGCATACGGTCACGCATACTCCGTTGACAAATCGGGACTTTCCGCGTGGGTTCGTCATGCCGCAAGCTATTACGGACAGTACGGTGTCCGCATAAACGCAGTCTGCCCCGGCGGTCTGCAGTCTGACCGTACAAATCCCCTCTTTGCAGAGAAGTATTCGCTTCACACCCAGCTCGGCCGCCTTGCAAACGGCGACGACATCAAGGGCCCGATTCTGCTTCTCGCCTCTGACGCCTCGGCTTACCTTACCGGTTTAAGTATCCCTGTTGACGGTGGATACACCTGTATATAAGTAATCAATTTTTTGAAAGGAATTATACATAAAATGGTTCAGAAAAACAGTCCCATGATCGAAAAGCTCCGCCGCGACGAGCTTGTCGTATCAGCAAAACTCAACATCACTCATCCCTTCGTTGCGGAAATCGCCGCTTATGCCGGCTTTGACGCAATCTGGGTTGACATGGAGCATGTCCCCTCCGACTACAACGAGGTAATGCATGCGTTCTATGCTGCAAAAGCACGCGGTGCCGAGACTATCGTCCGTACTACACGCGGCGCATACTCCAATCTCACCCGTCCGCTCGAAATGGATGCAGCTGCGATCATGGTTCCCCATGTAATGGGCGTTGAAGATGCAAAGCAGGTTGCTTACTACACCAAATTTGCTCCCATCGGTCGTCGTCCGATCGACGGCGGTAACGGCGACGGCATGTACTGCATGATGGGTGTTGAGGATTACATCAAGTATTCCAACGAGCAGAAGCTCACCATCATCCAGATCGAGGATATCGAAGCTTACGAGCAGATCGAAGAGATCGCACAGGTTCCCGGCATCGACATGCTCTTCTTCGGTCCTGCAGACTTCTCTCACTCAATCGGTCTTGTTACCGATATGGGCAATCCGTAGATCATGGAAGCAAAGCGCCGCGTAGCCGAAATCGCTCGCTAGCACGGCAAGCTCGCAGGTACTGTCGGCGGCACTGGCAACATGCGCGACCTTTACGACATGGGTTATCGTCTCATCAACCTCACAGCAGACGTAGTCGCCATCGGCAACGGCTTCCGCGATGTAATGAAAGAGGTTGAAAGCTTTAGAAACAGCTTATAATTCTTTTCTGAATAAAAATTCCGCTTCTCGCATGAGAGGCGGAATTTTTTGTTATATGAATTTGTTGAAGGGGAGAACGAGTCGCTTTCTTGCTTGCACATCGCAGATGTGCTGAAAGCATCCGCAAAGAACTTTAATATACGCATACGCTCACCGAGGAGGAATTATTCATCAGCGCATGCCATCCTAGAGCGCAAACGATGCTCGAAGTTTTGCACGGATGCACATAAAAAGCCCAAGCAACGGTCACATCAAATACATACATACAAAATAATATTTAAATATTTCTATTGCAATATTGGCATTGGTGTGGTATAATTAAATTGTGTATTTTAAAATGTTATTCACACGGAGGTACTTATGAATATAACCCGCATTGAAGAAAAATTTAAAGATTGTTCCCCCGAGATAACTGTTCAAAATATAAGAGAATGTTTGAAGAAAGTTGATATTGAACTTGAAGAAATTCTTTTCGATGCAGAGGTTGGAGATTGTTACAGCGTACATGTGAAACCCAAGAATAAAGCGGACCTTTATTCAAACGGTAAAGGCGTAACTCCTGAACTCGCAAGAGCCAGCGGATATGCGGAATTTATAGAGCGTCTCCAATGCGGTCTGCTCATTTACAAATACCAATCCATAGCCCGTGATCCTGAAATTTATTTACATACTTATGCTCCGGACGGCAAATACATGACCGTGCAAGAGCTCATAGATGATGGCGAGTGGATGGATTACATAATTGATACATACGGCGGCGGTCTTACCAGAAAGAAACTCGCAGAGCAGTGTAAGATGTATGCGTGTACCAATGATGATAAAATTCTCACATTGCCGTTCTATAGCTTGTTTGAGGATAAATATGTTTATCTTCCCGCAGGATTTATTGAGCATATGTATTCTTCCAACGGTTGCTGTGCCGGAAATACAAGGGAGGAAGCCTGGGTTCACGCGTTCTCTGAAATTTTAGAGAGAAATTCTACTATCAGAATCTTTACATCAAAATCAGCGGCTCCTATTATTCCCGATGATGTTATTAATCAGTACCCAATCCCTAAAAGAGTTATTGCATCAATTCGAGCGAAAGGTAATTTGGATATCACCATTTACGATTTTTCCGGGGACGTGGGATATCCTGTTGTTGGAACGCTTCTCATAGATAAAGAAACGCAGGATTACGTTCTTAACGTGTCGTCGGACCCGGTCCTTGAGATTGCATTAAGTCGCGGACTTACCGAAATTTTGCAGGGACGCAATATAGATAATATACGTTCGCATCATAATGGTAAGCTTATTTGGTTAGAGTCGGAATCTACTTTGTCACATAATCTTCTTAATCAGCTTGAAACAGGCAACGGACTTCTGCCAATTGAATTTTTTGATAAAACACAAGCAAATACTTCCTTTGCCGATAACAGCAGCAAGAATAATTCTCAGTTGCTTGATTACGCACTGAAGCTCTTTAAGAATATGGGCAGACCTGTTTATGTGCGTAATTATTCTTTCCTTGGATTTAATTCATATATGGTTGTTGTTCCGGGATTTTCTGAAGCAAGAGGTGTAAGGCTTACGGAAAAAATCCAAGAATATGGACTTGGCGATATGGTAGTAAATACTTTCAGAAACCCTACCAATGCAACAGCGGCAGATCTCAATTTTATGCTGATGTATTTTTCAAAGCTTCAGGGTGTATTTAGCAGGCGGGGAAATTTTCCGAGGTTTTCGGGATTGCCCATGAACGGAAATGTTACAAGTTTACTTCTTTACTGCACGGTATCATATGCGTCATACAAGCTCGGACGTTATGGCGATGCAGCTCGGCACTTAAAAAACTTTCTCAATATAAAATACAGCGAGGACGATCCGCTTACTTTGAGCCAAAGAAAATATTTACAGATACTTTATCGGTATTTGGAGCTTAAATCCAATAATCTGCTGCCTGAACAGATTCAAAGCTTGCTGGCCAAGTTTTTTGATGAAGAAACGTTTGATGCTCTCTACAACAAGCTTGAAAATGCAGAAAATCTCTATGAGGAATTTATGCTAAAATGCGATGTGAAGAGTTGTGCAAATTGTGCTTACAGATATGCTTGCAGTTATAATGAAGTTAAGGATGTAATAAAGAAGGCAGGCAAACATTACAACGAATTTATCGACGGACAAAGCAAAGAAAATTTTAAAATCTAGTGATATATGTAAGACGAAAGGGAGGCGGTGCTTCCCTTTTATATATAAGAGAAGTTAGACACATCATATCGGATTTTTCCGAAATGTTGTGTCTAACTATTTTTATTGGATTTTTATGAGATAAGATTTTACCGCACTTCTAAAAAGCAAGGTAATATCTTACTTATTCATACCTTCCTGAACTGCAACAGCGCAAGCAACGGTCATACCAACCATCGGGTTGTTACCTGCACCGATGAGTCCCATCATCTCTACGTGCGCGGGAACAGAGGAAGAACCTGCGAACTGCGCGTCACCGTGCATACGGCCCATGGTGTCGGTCAAACCGTAGGAAGCAGGACCTGCCGCCATGTTGTCGGGATGGAGTGTACGGCCTGTACCGC
>JAFQVU010000186.1 GCA_017407885.1 Clostridia bacterium | reverse complement strand
CAGAAGTACGGTTTCAACCGCACGAGCATCAAGACCTTTATCGGAGATCAGATACGCTCGCTCCTTCTCGGTGTCGTTCTGTCCTTTCTTCTCGCATACGCGGTATGGGGATTCTACACGCTTGTCGGCGTATGGATGATCCCGATATTTGCCGGCGCAATGCTTGTGTTCAGTCTGGTCATCTCCTTTCTCTATCCCGTATTCAGCCGCATCGGCAACAAATTCACTCCTCTTGAAGACGGTGAACTGCGAGACAGTCTTATGAACCTGCTGACCAAGCACGGATACAGCGTCAAGGCTATCGAGGTAATGGACGCATCGCGCCGCACCACCAAGCTCAACGCCTACTTCACCGGCTTCGGAAAGATGAAGACTATCGTGCTTTTCGACAATCTCGTAAACGCAATGACTCCCGACGAGATCTGCGCAGTATTCGCGCACGAGCTCGGTCACGGTCTCTACAAGGACGTCACCAAGCGTCAGATCCTCAATTTCTTCAATATGCTCATTATGGGTACTGCCGCGCGGGTTGCCGTAAGCTTCGCTGAGTTGCATACTGCATTCGGTTTTGAGGACGTAAACTACGGCTTTGCATATATACTTATGGGCATCTGCCTCGGAGTTATTCAGCCTCTGACGGGCATAATAATGAACGCTTACAGCCGCTTTGCCGAATACCGCGCAGACAGACAGTCGGTATCCGAAGGATACGGTCCCGCAATGATCACCGCCCTCAAAAAGCTCGCGCGTGAGAATTTTGCTCACCTTGCTCCCTCAAAGATCAACGTAGTTCTCGAATACAGCCATCCTCCGCTCAGCGAAAGGATAGCGGCTGTTGAAAAGGAGATCAAAAAATTAAAATAATCCCGGTTTTTGTGACCGGGTCACGGAATTATATCTGCCCTTGTGATATAATTATATCAATAAAACAACACGGAGGAAAAAACAATGTCCGATAACAGAACCTGCAACTTAAAACCCGTCGATACCAAATCCGTAAAGGATTTCAAGATCTGCAACTGCAAGAACGTAACCTACTTCAACATCCTTGATGCCCTCGAGAAACATACCAAGGTCGAAAACCTGCTTGACGTCTTTGCGGACGTTCAGAAGACCACTCATTGCTCGACCGGATGCGGAGGCTGTTATGACAGAGTACTTGAAGTCATCTCGGATACGATGATGAATAAATAAATCTGAAAACACATAAATCAAGAAAAACGCGGTGATAATCGCGTTTTTCTTTTTTGGTAAATATTGCAATTTAAAAACTTGCTCAGTTTTTCGCGAATTACTGCAACTTCGGTTGACATTTATTTCACGTTGTGATATAATGTAACTAATTATAATAATTATTTAATAATTATATTGGAGTGCAAAATGACGTTTTCTGCTTTATCCATTGCTATAATAATAATTTTTGCAAGTGCTGCTGTAATCAGCATATATCGAGGCAAAGAGCGAGGTTTTATGAAAACCCTGATCTTTCTCGGGTGTTCTTTTTTCAGCATAACCGCATCCGTGATAATTTCACCCATACTCTCGAAGCTGATCCTTGCCCCGCTGTTTGATTTTGTTTTGCGTGACATTGCAGAATACCGCAATTTCGTTTCGGGTTATCCCTCTCTTGACGCCGCAGCCGAATCTGTTGCCGCGGCACTTATCAGTACCGTACTCTTCGTATTTTTATTTTTCATTTTGCGCAGGCTGGCATATTTGCTTTGCATTATGATCGGTGCACGTGCATTCAAAACGCAATCGGACGATCCCGGATATGCCGAAGAGAAAAGCTATTGCGGCAAAAACAGCAAACAGCTCGGTGCTCTTCTCGGACTCGCCTGTGCCGTTTTGTCAACTATGGTCATCACCTCGCCGATAATGGGAATTCTTGATATCGCCGATACCGCCATATTCACGGCGGAGGAAAATATCCCGAACGTATGGAAATCGGCCGGTATCAAAGAGGATGAGATGCAACAATTAAAGGGATATGCCAAAGACATCCCCGGAAACGTATTTTATCAATTCGGCGGTAAGATCATGTTCCGTACCGCAGCGTCTTCATATTTTTCGGGCAGCCGCGTATACCTTATGCGCGAGCTCGACACGCTCTCGGATGCTGTAGATAATTTTGCTTACGTATATACCGTTATTGACGATCCAAAATTAAGCAACAGTGCGTATATCGAACATATTCACAGCCTGAGCGAAAACATCGCTGATATGAATATCACCCACGCCAT
>JAFQVU010000018.1 GCA_017407885.1 Clostridia bacterium | reverse complement strand
CCAGCGTCCGGTATTTCATTATAATTGTCTTTAATAATTGAAGTTAGGTGTGCAGTATGCCAACGGATAATCCGCGACTGTCTGATCGTTTACAATAATCTCTTCGGAGTATTCGGACAGTAGTTTCTGCATTTTCACGGTGTTCACGGTTTCACCAAGATCACCGCCAAACATTGCAGATGCGTATTCTTCTTTATCATACGCACCGTCAATAAGCTCGTACCTCTTTATAATATACCATCCTGCGTCTGTTTCGAGCGAAACCGTCTTATTTATCTCAAGCTCCGCAACAGCTGTTTTTACCTTGCTCTCAACAAATGTGCTGGCTGAGTTTATATAGTAGCCGTCATCAAAGTGGAGCATACCGGTATCCATTGTGTACTCTTTGAGGAGCGTTTCAAAATCCTCTCCCGAAGCGATACGGGCTTCAATATCTTTAAAAAGCGCTTCCTTGGCTGTTTTTTCCTCGGCAGTCATTTCGCGTGTTACGATATCACCCTCATCGTTCTTTTTGTATTCGCCGTTTTCACCCCGCTCATATTCAAGCGTTTTGCTGATAAATATAAATTTCGTGCGGTAATAATTTTCATTATAATAAGCGTCGATTTCTTCTTCTGTTGCGGCATATATGCCGTTCTCGCCGTAAAGATGTTCCTGAAGCTCTGTAACCTTGAGGGAATCAATCTTGACCTTGCGCATAGCATCAATGTTGGCACCGGACGCGGAAAGGGCAGAGTTAAGCGCAGATTTGCTTCCGAGCTTTGATATAAGTCCATCAATGTACTGATCGACTGAGTTTATTTCTTCATTAGTAAGCGTAAGCCCATACTCATCAAAAAGATCTATATATACGGCGGCGGACATAATATTGCTAACGGTAAGTGCGCCAAGATAATCGCCTATAGTTACACCGTCGGCAAGCTCACTTGTCCATATGGTAGGATCATCTGACGTTTTACCGAAATAGTTATAGAGATAAAGTCCCTTGTAGTAGCTCATCATGTAGCAGTACTCATTTTCGGAAATAGATGTGTCGCGGAAGGTGATTGCGCTTACCGGTTCCTCACCGCATCCGGCTATAACTGGAACGAGCATCAGTACAGCAAGCAGTAATGCCGCGATTTTACTTGTTCTCATTTTAATTCTCCTTGAAATTATACGTTGAATCGGAAGAGTACTACATCGCCGTCCGCGATAACGTACTCCTTGCCTTCACTGCGCACCAGACCTTTTTCTTTAGCCGCTGCCATTGTGCCGCATGCCATAAGATCATCAAAAGCGATGATTTCAGCCCTGATAAATCCGCGCTCGAAGTCCGAGTGGATCTTACCTGCCGCTTGAGGAGCCTTTGTACCCTTTGTGATAGTCCATGCACGTACTTCCTTTGGACCTGCAGTGAGGTACGAAATCAGACCGAGCAGTGTGTAGCTTGCTTTTATAAGGCGGTCAAGACCACTTTCCGCGATGCCGAGATCTGCGAGAAATTCAGTGCGCTCGTCTCCGTCGAGCTGCGCGATTTCCGCCTCAATACCGGCGCAGATAGGCATGATCTGTGCTTTTTCACTTGCGGCGTATTCAGCGAGCTTTGTAAAGCCCTCATTGCCCGTCATATCGCTTCCGATTTCATCCTCGGCGATAT
>JAFQVU010000185.1 GCA_017407885.1 Clostridia bacterium | reverse complement strand
CTTTCACCCATATACCAGGAGCGTATGATAGATGCGGACGGTATCCGTATACTGCTTGTGCACGGACACAGACAGTTCGTGAAATCGGGCACTTCGGTACTCAAAGCGTATGCGAGAAGCAAAGGGGCAGATGTTGTGCTTTTCGGGCACACGCATGAGCGATGCGAGAAATATATAAGTGACGGAGAAAAACCGCTCTATATTTTCAATCCCGGAAGTGCCGCATTGCCGAGAGACGGAGTTCCATCCTTCGGAGTGCTTACAATACAAAAAGGGCAGATACTTTTATCACACGGAGAAGTGTGATGATATTAGGAGGTTGGAATGACCTATATACCTAAAAAAGAGAATAAGGCACGCCGCCTATCATTTTGGTGCATTATATCGGGGATTCTCGTCATGGGGCTCTCATCTCTTATTCCGTACCGTGCGATTTTGCAGCTTGCAGCGATAGTGCTTGTGGTGATTGGAATACAACTGCTTGTTAGATTTGTACTGTCGGATTATCGCTATATTATAAATGACTGCGATGACGGGACGGCAGAATTGCTTGTTTACAAAAAACAGGGAAGACAGGATACACTTGTTTGCCGTATTTCTCTTTCTGCGGTGATTGAAAATTTCAATCGTGAAAATAAAAAGCCGCAAGCTGACAAATGCTATAATTATATGCAAAACCTCGGAGCGAAGGGGTATTCGCTGATTTTCATGGACGGCGAAAAGCGAATAGAAATAATAATTGAACCCGATACGGCGTTTATAAATGCCATTAATGCGCGAATAGGTGTCGGCGAGGGTGATTTTACATTTGTTATGTAGATGAAATTTACTTTCGGAGGAAAGATATGAATTATACTGCAAATTTACTGAAATTTATTGAAAAATCTCCATCATGCTTCCATGCCGTTGAAAATATTTCGGCGGAGCTTTCTGCTCTCGGATACTCCGAACTTTTTGAAGGGGAGAATTGGACTCTTATTCGTGGTAGCAAGTACTATGTTACACGCAACCGTTCAAGCGTGATTGCCTTTGCGATTCCCGAAACCGCAGCTTCACCTAAATTTATGATAGTCGCGTCACATTCGGATTCCCCGACTTTTAAGGTGAAGGACATTCCGGAGCTTGATGGTGTTTATACACGTATCAATACCGAGCGTTACGGAGGTATGATACTCGACTCATGGTTTGACCGCCCGCTTTCGGTTGCCGGACGTGTTATGGTTCGCACACCGAATGGGGTTTGTACACGGCTTGTAAATATAGACCGAGATTTGCTTATCATACCACACATTGCCATACACATGGACAACCCCAACAACGGTAAAACATACAATCCTGCCTCTGACCTTGTACCCCTTTACGGCGGCGGTGATGCTAAGGGAAGCTTCATGAAGCTTATTGCCGAGTCAGCGGGCGTTAGTCATGATGATATAATCTCGCACGAGCTGTTTCTCTATAATCGACAGGCTCCGTCTGTTTGGGGAGCGGAGAACGAGTTCATTTCAGCGCCGAAGCTTGATGATCTTGGATGTGCATATTCGTCTCTTTGTGCTCTCGGTGAAGCAAAATGCAGCGGTGCTGTTCCGGTCATGTTTGTTGCTGACAATGAAGAGGTCGGAAGTGCTACGAAGCAGGGCGCGGCTTCTACATTCCTTTATGATGTGCTTTCGCGTATTTGCGATGCACTTGGCGGTGACATACGTATAGCGGCAGCACAGTCAATGCTGCTTTCCGCTGACAATGCTCACGCGCTTCACCCGAATGCGTCCCAGCTTGCTGATCCTACCCACCGTCCGCTTCTCAATAAGGGAGTTGTAATGAAATATAACGCATCCCAGCTTTATACTACGGATGCGGTGTCGTCTGCTGTATTCCGTGAGATATGCCGCAAAGCAGATGTACCGGTACAGGTATTTGCTAATCGTTCGGATATGCGCGGCGGCTCTACTCTTGGAAATATCTCTAATTCTCAAGTGTCGCTCTCTGCGGTCGATATAGGACTTCCGCAGCTTGCCATGCACTCATCGTACGAGACAGCAGGTGCACATGATGTTTCGCAGATGGTAACGGCTATGCGCGCTTTCTTTGAAACGGAGCTTGACTGCCGCGGTGCAGATATTGTAATAAAGTAATCTCAAATAAGGAGAACAAATGGAACACATAAAAAATCAAATATATCCAAGTGAGCGCGCACTGTATGCATTAAGCAATGCCCGTGTTGAAGGATGCAGATTTGAAGGCGCAGAGGACGGTGAATCGGCACTCAAGGAGTCACGCGAAATCGAGGTGCTCGATTGTACCTTTAATTTAAGATATCCGCTTTGGCATTCTCGCGGATTTATACTTGAAAAATCAACGATGGGCGAGACCTGCCGTGCTCCGCTTTGGTACTCTGCGGACGGTCGGATAAACGGGACTAATATTGTTGGTGTAAAAGCGCTTCGTGAGTGTGATCGCATTGAGATTGTTGATACCAACGCTATTTCTGCCGAATTCGGCTGGCACTGCCGTGATATCAAGGCAGTAAACAGCCGCTTTGAGTCGGAGTACATATTTTTCGGAAGCCGCAATATAGAGCTTGATAATATAAAATTAAAAGGGAAATACTCGTTTCAGTACGTTGACGGACTGTATATAAAAAATTCCGAGCTTGACACAAAGGATTCATTTTGGCACGCGAAAAATGTAACGGTTGAGAATTCAATTGTACGCGGCGAGTATCTTGGCTGGTATTCGGAGTCGCTTACCATGCGTAATTGCAAAATCATCGGTACACAGCCGTTCTGTTACTGCACTAATCTTATTCTTGAGAATTGTGAGCTTGTTGACTGCGATCTTGCATTTGAGTATTCAGACGTTAATGCTGATACGCATGGACATATTATTTCGATCAAAAACCCTCTTTCGGGAAAGATTACCGTTGATTCAGTAGGCGAAATAATAAGGGGCAATGCGGTATATAATTGTCGCGGCGAGATAGTCATCAGAAAGCAAAAATAAATTTAAAAAAGCTATTGACAAATATAATGTGATGTGATATAATATTAAACGTTGTGAGGAAATCTTACAGCGTTATATGGGAGCGTTCCCGAGCGGCCAAAGGGGGCAGACTGTAAATCTGTTGTCAGTG
>JAFQVU010000184.1 GCA_017407885.1 Clostridia bacterium | reverse complement strand
GACGCAAGTCATCCGTTGCATTTTTTTGCAAATATACAGTATTCGATGCAAATATTTTTTAATAAATGGTGACAAATGAAAAAATATCTGTTATAATAGATATATAGTTTTGAAAATCACCTTGGAGGACATAACTTATGTATCAAAAGGATATCCATAAAGTCTGGCTCGCAACCGGAAGCGAGCGTGTATATCTCGAACCGTCAATGGCAAACCGCCACGGACTGATCGCCGGCGCTACAGGTACGGGTAAAACCGTCACGCTGAAGGTGCTTGCGGAGTCGTTTTCCGATATGGGCGTACCGACCTTCGTTGCCGATATTAAGGGAGACCACACGGGTATGGCGTCTCCCGGCTCGGAGAATAAGCATATCCGCCGCAGTATCGACACGATGGGGATAACTGATTTTAATTACACCTCATATCCGGTACAGTTTTGGGACGTTTACGGCAAGCAGGGACTTCCCGTACGTACTACTATTTCCGAAATGGGGCCGGAGCTTCTTGCAAGGCTCGTGGGACTTAACGATACCCAAAGCGGTGTTCTTCGGATAGTATTCCGTATTGCAGACGAGAAAGAGCTTCTTTTAATTGACCTCAAGGATCTGCGTGCCATGGTTCAGTATGTTGGCGATAACGCCAAGGAATACAAGCTTACTTACGGCAATATCTCTCCTCAATCGGTCGGTGCGATACAGCGCGCTCTGCTTACGCTCGAGGATGAGGGCGGCGAGATCTTCTTCGGTGAGCCATCACTCGAACTTTCGGATTGGGTTGACTGGTCAGAGGATGGCAGAGGAATGATGAACATACTCGAATGTTCGGAGCTGTTTCAACATCCGCTCCTTTACGGTACATTCTTACTGTGGATGCTCTCCGAAATATATGAGATGCTGCCCGAGGCAGGAGATCTCGAAAAGCCGAAGCTCGCGTTTTTCTTCGATGAGGCGCATCTGCTTTTCGATGATGCACCCAAAGCACTTGTCGAT
Organism: Clostridia bacterium; assembly: GCA_017407885.1. The sequence continues at coordinate 4,643 of JAFQVU010000184.1, read as the reverse complement.
AAGGTCGAGCAGGTGGTCAGACTGATACGTTCAAAGGGTGTCAGCGTTTGGTTTATCACGCAGAATCCGACGGATATTCCCGACAGCGTGCTTGGTCAAATAGGCAATCGCGTACAGCATGCACTGCGCGCATACACGCCGAACGATCAGAAGGCGCTTAATGCTGCCGCGAAATCATTCCGTACCAATCCGGCGTTCGACACAGCCGAAGCGATACAAGCGCTCGGGGTTGGCGAGGCACTGGTTTCGGTGCTTGATGCAGACGGCGTACCGTCGATAGTGCAGAGAGCGAATATCCTGCCGCCAAAGAGCAGTATGAAAGCAGTGGATGGCGTACTTTTGCAGAGCGTGGTGCTCGCGAGTACACTTCGCGACAAATACGCATCTGAGGCAGATCGCGAATCGGCGTTTGAGGTGCTGACCGAGGAACGCGAAGAGGCTGCAAAAGAAGCTGCCGAAGCAGAGAAGAAAGCCGCTAAGGAAAAAGAAGAAAAAGCAAAACAAAAAGCGAAGACCGCTAAAAAGTCGCCCGGGCGCAAGAAAACGAGCGTGCTTGAAAAGGCTGTTTCGAGCACAGCGAACACGATCGGACGCGAGATCGGCAAAAAAATCGTCCGCGGTATTTTTGACACGTTTTTTAAATAAAAACTTTGAAACTGGACGAAGAACGATAATAAAAATCGCTCTTCGTCCGATTTTTATTATTGACATTATCGGGCGAAAGTGGTATACTTATTAGGTACGAAAGTTTATTGCCAAAGGAGATATGTTTATCTATGAAAAGAATAATTTCCATCATCCTTGCCACGATTTTGGCTGCAATGCTGAGTTTCGGAGCGTGTCTTTCGGTCTCGGCGGATTTTAAATATCCCAGCGCGTATTGGAAGCTCCATAACGCATGGGCGACTGCTTACGAAAACAAGGATGCTGACAAAATACTTACCCTTGCCGAGCAGACATATGATCTTCTAATGCCGTATGGCTTCTGTCAGGACGTGTGCTACAATCTCGGCCCGAAGTCGGGACTTGCGTCTTGGCTTTGTGAGGGCAAGGGCGATATTGACGGTGCTATTATGTGGCTCGAGCGTTATATTGAACTCTGCCAGTGGCTTGATAAAAATGTTATCAGCTATCGTGACGCTATTCTTAATGCTGAAGCAAGAATGTATTATCTAAAGGCGGCGGCAGATACGAGCATATACGCGCTTACTGAACAGCCCGGCAACAGTTATCCCGGAAGCGGCGCGGCTGTATCGGGTGTATACTACGGATCATCGCTCGGCGGAACGCTTGAAAATGATTCTTCGGCTCTTGCCTACATAACCTTCCGCGACGGTTATTCGGTTGATTACTGGCTCGGATATTACAAGAATACTTCCGATCAGTTTAACAATGCAGTACAGAACGGCGGTATAATCGAGATTGCCTGGAACTTCAGTCCTGAAGGAACAGCGGGATGTGAGCGTGTACTTGAAGCAGATTCTGACAGCTACATTGCCGAGGGGCTTGCCGATATGGCAGAACTTGGTGCGACCATTCTTCTTCGCGTTGGTGCGGAAATGAACAACTGGGCGGACTGCAACCCCGACACATTTATAAAAGCGTTCAGAAAAGTAGCAGATGCGGCAAGTGCGTATGAGAACATCAAGATGGTCTTCTCACCAGATAACGTGAGCAACCGCAATCGTAATTTCGCCGATTTTTATCCGGGTGACGAGTATGTTGACTGGATCGGCGTTTCAACCTACCATAACAGCAATTATACAAGCTATGCCGGAACTCCAATAGGATACGATTTCTCCATGACCAACTACGATAACGATGCGTATTACGGTATGGGCATCTATGACAGCGATCCGCTCGTTATCATCCGTCCCATCGTGGACTTCGCCGCAAAGCACGGCAAACCAATGATGATAAGCGAGTGCGGATTTGCGTATCGTAACAAGGCAGGAGTTGATACTTCCGCTTACTGTCTTGATCAGATGACAAAGTTCTATTCCTATGTGAATATGATATATCCGCAGGTTAAGGCTGTTTTCTATTTTGATAATACCCTTAACGACGGCAATGCATACAGACTTGCCGATAATGCTTCTGTAAATCAGACCTATCGCTCAGTAATCGATCAGAACGGATCATACCTTGATGCCGGCGAGACATCGTCGAAGGTATGGCACGAGATCACAGATGTCAAGAGTGCGCAGACCTCGTCTCCGCGCCTTGCAACCTATGCAAGCTTCTCCGGAAATGCGAGTACAAAAGTAACCTACTATGTTGACGATCAGGCGGTTGCTACGCTTACGCAGGTGCCGTATTACTACGATCTCGATGTCAGCTCTCTCGCGTCTGGCGAGCATACTATATATGCGATAGCTTCATCCGGTCAGTTCTCGCGTACCACGGAGACATATACTATCGTTGTAAACGGCTCGCAGTGGTACTCCATACCGACTGTGGTGAAAGTCCCCGAGACTACCGCCGCACCAGAAACCACCGCAGCTCCCGAGACAACTGCCGTGCCCGAGACCACTGCGGTACCCGAAACGACGGCTGCTCCGGAGACCACTGAAGCAATCGAAACAACGCTTCCCGAGGAGACTACCACAGCTCCCGAAGAGACAACAGCTGCAGAGGAAACAACTGCAAAGGATACCACGTCCGCCGAAGAAACAACCGGTACAGACGATACAACTGCTACTGATGATACGACCGTGGTCGAGGACACCACAGGTAAGGACGAGGAAACCACCGATAGTGACGAGACAAAAAGCGATGCGGAAACTACAGCTCAATCTACCGCTGATGAAGGCGCTTCCGGTATGAACAGCACAAAGATGGCAGGCTTTGTGGCAATAGGAATTGCCATTGTCGGAATTGTAATTTTGGTAGTAAAGAAGTTTATATGATTTAATTCAACGCAATTTGCGTTGTTCCTGCTCGGTAAATCAATATGTGAGCGTACTAATATCATGAGTAGCCCCTTGCTGTGAATCACGGCAGGGGGCAGCTTTTTTGTCAAATTGTAAATAAACTGTTGACAAAAAACGTCGAATGTGGTATATTAATATATAGTAATGTCATATTAGCGCGACCAAAATTTTATTTTATTAATTTTCGGAGGTAAATCCAAATGAAACTTATCTACGGCGTTAAAGACAAGCCCAAGTTCGGGCAATTGATCGTTTTTGCGATCCAACAGCTTCTCGCTATCATGGCGGCGACTCTCGTTGTTCCGGTAATTGTCGGAAACGGTATGAGCTCGGCTGCTGCACTTTTTGGTGCAGGTATGGGAACACTCGTTTACGGATTCTTCACCAAGTTTAAGAGTCCCGTATTCCTTGGTTCATCTTTCGCGTTTATCAACTCGATGTTCGTTGCCTTTGCCGGTGGTGTATCAATGGCAAAGGGATTTGCAGGCCTCATCATAGGTGCGATATTCGCAGGTCTTGTTTATGTCGTTATCGCGATTATTGTAAAGCTCGTAGGTGTTAACTGGATCAACAAGCTTATGCCTGCTGTAGTTATTGGCCCGACTGTTGCTATTATCGGTCTTTCGCTTGCAGGAAACGCTGTAGGTGATCTCCAGAACGGTGGACTTAAGGTTGACAATATTTCCGTTGCACATCCGCTTATCTGCGTACTTGTTGGACTTGTAACACTTATTACAGTCATCCTCTGCGCAACATATGGCAAGAAGATGACAAGACTCATTCCTTTTATTCTCGGTATCCTCGCAGGATATGCTGTTGCTGCAATCTTTACCGTTATCGGTAATGTGGCAGGCATTGATGCACTTAAGGTTATTGATTTTACAAAAATCACATCCCTTTGGGCGAACGGTGTGGATGTTAATACATTCCTTACACTCCCCGGATTTACCTTCGTTGAGGCATTCAAGGGCTTCGGTGAGATTGACGGTGCATACATCGGTACACTTGCAGTTGCTTATTTGCCTGTTGCATTCGTTGTATTTGCAGAGCATATCGCAGACCACAAGAACATCTCCTCAATCATCGAGACAGATCTTCTCGAGGACCCCGGACTTTCCAGAACCCTTCTCGGTGACGGTATAGGCTCGATGGTTGGCTCCTTCTTCGGCGGATGCCCCAACACCACATACGGCGAGTCTGTAGGCTGCGTGGCTATTACCGGAAATGCTTCTGTTTACACCATTGTAACGGCGGCTATTCTTGCAATGCTCATCTCGTTCATTTCTCCTTTCGTTGCATTCGTAAATTCTATTCCGTCCTGCGTAATGGGCGGAGTTTGCATGGCACTGTACGGATTCATCGCAGTGTCCGGCCTTAAGATGGTGCAGAAGGTTGACCTCAACCAAAATAAGAACCTCTTTGTTGTGTCAACAATACTTATTACCGGTATAGGCGGTTTGACTCTCACATTCGGAAAGGTAACAATTACCTCTGTCGCATGTGCACTCATTCTCGGTATTATCGTAAATCTTATCGTATCAAAGGCTAAAGAACAGGAATAAAAACAGAGGAAAACTCAAATGAAAAACGTAACTGTATTCGATCATCCGCTTATCCAGCATAAAACGACCATTATGCGTATGAAGTCCACATCCAACAAGGAGTTCCGCGAATCGGTCGAGGAGATCACAATGCTCATGTGCTATGAAG
>JAFQVU010000183.1 GCA_017407885.1 Clostridia bacterium | reverse complement strand
AGCGGTGCATCGTGCATATACGAGAAGCCGCGCTCCGGAGTATCAAGCTGATATGACGACACGCCAAGGTCAATGACCGCGCCGTCTATTTTATCTATGCCGAGTCTCGTAAGCACATCCCCAACATTGCGGAAGTTGTCGCGCACGAATTCAATGCGGTCGGCATATTTTTCAAGTCTTATTTTAGAAGCTCTGATCGCCGCTGTGTCCTGGTCGATAGCGATAAGACGCCCACCGGCGCTAAGCCGGGAAGCAATCGCCTCCGAATGTCCGCCGCCGCCGAGCGTACAGTCAACATAAATGCCGTCGGGCTTTATATCAAGTCCGTCTATCGACTCATTAAGGAGCACCGAGTAATGCGAAAAAGCTGGTGCCATATTATCCATTTTTAAAGTCCGAGCTCCTTCATCTGCTGTTCAATCTGTGCGGCATCATCACCGCTCTTCATAGCCTCCCAACGCTCTGCATCCCAAATTTCGGCATGGTCGCCGACGCCGAGGAATGCCGCATCCTTTGAAAGGGTTGCGTACTCACGCAGTCCTTGCGGAAGGGTTATACGTCCATGTGCATCCGGAGAAACTTCCGACGCAAAGGTAAAGAGAAAGCGTTTTATATTTTTGGTCTGCGAATCCGGCAGGGATGCCAGCTTGTCGCAGAGCTTATTCCATTCATCGAGATGGTAGAGTGAAAGACATCCATCAACACTGCGCGCGAGCATAAATGTTTCGCCAAGCGATTCACGCAATTTCGCCGGAACGAACACACGCGATTTCGCATCAATTGTGTGTAAATATTCACCTGTTAGCATCCATGCTCACCCCCTCTTTCACCTATTTTTGGGAATAGGCACCACTTTGCACCTATTTTCACCACCATTATTATACAACATCCTTCAAATAAATGCAATAGGTTTTGAGAGATTTTTTCGCTTATATGCAAATTTTTTTTGCACTTTTTACTGATTTTTCGACCAGTATTTTGTGACTTTTTCTATTTTTTGGATATACAGGTTTTATATGTCAATTTTCTTCCGATGATTTACCAATAAGCGCAGCTACACCCTCGGGAACACAGGCACTGTAATCACAGCCGTATCTGATAAGCTCGCGAACCATCGTGGAGCTGATGTGCATATGCTCCGCCTTGGTCGGAATGATGATAGTTTCGAGTTCGTGATTTATAGATCTGTTAATCAGTGCAAGCGACATTTCATAGTCAAAGTCAGTCGCAGAACGTGCGCCTTTGACTATAGTTCCGATACCGTGCTCTGCCGCATAATCGGCAAGCAGCTCCTGCGATACATCAACGTGCACATTCTTGATTCCGTCAAATGCGGCGTGAAGCATTTTCAGACGGTCAGCAATTGAAAAACGTTCATGCTTTGAGGAGTTGACGAAGGCAACCACCCAAACCTCATCAAACATCGCCGCGGCGCGCGCGACAAGATCATAATGTCCGACAGTAGGCGGATCAAAGCTTCCGGGAATAAGCACTTTCTTTGGGTTAAGCATAATCATCTCTCCTTACTTTTTCAGTGTCAAAACAGTGATATAAACGCGACCGTAGCGGTTCTGCTTTTCGATGTTGTATTTTTCTGCGAGCGATGCATCATTTTCAAAAATATCATCGGTCTCGTCCTCGCAGAATATCCACGCACCGTCGGCAAGAAGCTCGCTGTCAGCAAGCTTTGAAAGTGCCGATGCAAGCATACCGCTTCCGTAAGGCGGATCGAGAAAAACAAAGTCAAATTTCTCTCCCTTGGTGCCGCGGATATAGTCGGCATAGTCCATCGTCACAACTCTGCAGCGATCCCACAGATGAGTCTTCTGCGCATTCTGCTTGATTATAGCAGTCGCCTCTGCGCTTCGATCAACGAGATGCGCCTTTTCAGCTCCTCTGCTGAGCGCTTCGAGTCCAAGCTGACCGCTTCCCGCAAAAAGATCAAGTACGTGTGAATCTGGCAGGTCAAACTGTATCATGCTGAATATTGCTTCCTTTACACGCTCCGCAGTCGGACGTGTAGCGTCTCCGTCGAGTGTCACAAGCTTTGTTCCGCGTGCACTTCCTGTAATTATTCTCATTTATCTGATTGTTGCTTTTGCTTTGCAAAAGCTTCCTTTCTGTCCTTTTTGGGACGTGGTTTGCGAAGCAAAACATCGCTGCCTCAGCGATGTAACGCCGCAAAAGGTTGTTTGAAAGATTTATCTTTCAAACTTTCCCTTGTTTTTGTAAAATTCAATTATCGCATCGGCGTTTGCCGCGCTGATTCCCGAAACTCGCATAAGCTCGGTCTTATCAGCCTTTTTTATCGCGGCAATACTGCGAAAATGCGAAAGCAGACTCTTCGCTTTTATTGTACCTATACCGTCTATCTCTTCGAGCGTTGAGTGCTTGAGCGTCTTCGATTTTGCGTTCTCCATACGCCCTATTGTATAGCGGTGAACCTCTTCCTGAAGCTTGTATATAAACACGAACACCGCCTGCTCGCGTGCAATGCTTATCTCGCGTGTATCATCGGTAAGCGCGCGTGTCTTGTGGAACTCGTCCTTGACCATACCGAACACGGGTATTTCACATCCAAGCTCGTCCATAAGTTCACGCACCACAGCGACATGTCCGCGTCCGCCGTCAAGCAGTATCAGGTCAGGCGCCGCACCGAAGGATTCATCGGTGAGGTGGGACAGTCTGCGTGAAAGTGCCTCACGCATCGCTCCGTAGTCGTCAATACCGTCAGTAGTCTTTATTTTGAAGGTACGGTAATCGGACTTTTTGAGTTTTCCGTTCTCGGCGACTATCATTCCTGCGGTAATGTTGTCCTTGCCGAAGTTTGATATATCATACGCTTCGATGCGCTCGGGGACTACTTCAAGTGCAAGCATTGATGCAAGCTTTACGAGTATCCTGTTATCTTTCTCGGACTGCGCCTTGTAAAGAAGTGCCTGCTGTTTTGCGTTATCGTAAACCATCTCGCAGAGTCTTCTGCGGTCACCGCGCTCGGGGGTGCGGATATCGGGTTTATATCCGACACGCATACGTATTGTTTCGGTGAGGGCATCAAGCTCCTCATCCGGAAGCGTAAAATCAAGTATTATCTCATGCGGAACATATTCGCGGATATTATAAAGCTCCGACAAAAATGCCGACATGTTTTCTTCGTCGATAATCTTCTCTGCAGGAAAGAGAAAATGCTCGTTATCCGTAATACTTCCGCCTCGGATATAAAACACCGAAATGCACGAGCAAATCTCGTCTGTGTACAGCGCAATCACGTCCTGCTCCGCATCCGGTGAACCGACCACCTTCTGCCTCTGCCACAGCTTTGAGAGCGCCTCAATTCGGTCACGGTATCTCGCCGCCGCCTCAAACATCAGATTTTCCGATGCATACTCCATTTTCTCGCGAAGCGACTGCTCACATTCACGAAACGAGCCGCGCAGAAAGCTGTTGACTTCTTTGAAAATCGCACGGTATTCCTCTGACGATATTTCCCCGGTACACGGTGCTGTGCACAGCCCGATATGGCGATTGAGGCATGGTCTTCCCTTTCCTATATCTCGTGGGAACTCCTTGCTGCAGGATGCAATCCCGAACGATTTCTGTATCGTGCCGAGTATACTGTAAACTGCGGATATACTCGAATACGGACCGTAATATCTCGCCCCATCCGCAAGTCGGCGTCTTGTGACCGACAGCTTGGGGTATTCATCGTTGAGTGTTAATTTTATATACGGATAGGATTTTGAGTCTTTTAATTTAATATTATACTTGGGAGAATACTGCTTTATCAGACTGTTTTCAAGCGACAGTGCTTCGATTTCGGTATCGGTAAGAATGTAGTCAAACGAATGAACACACATCACCATACGGCGCGTCTTTTCGTTATGATGCGCCGATTCGTGGAAATACTGTGACACGCGATTTTTTAAAGAACGCGATTTACCAACATAAATCACCTTACCGCTCTTATCGCGCATAATGTAAACTCCGGGACGCTGTGGGAGTGCATTTGCTTTTTCGAGCAGATCGGCACGGTGGTCGGTGTTATTCTTTTGAGAATTGATAATTTCCATAAAACCACCGTCCCTTTTACAAAAAATACTCTCTCGTGAAATATCTTCCTGAAGCAAAGCAAAAACGAGTCATAGCTGCAAAGTGCGCCGCGACTCGTCAATACTATTAATCTTATGCAAAAAACCGCATATCAGCGCTTGTTGGCTATATCCAGCAGAGTCGCTATTATTCACCGAATCCGGTATCGATAAGCTCGCACAGACCGTCCAGTGCTTCAGCCTCATCGCTTCCGTCAGCAATAAGAGTAATGGTCATACCCTTGGTGATACCAAGAGAAAGAACGCCGAGAAGGCTCTTTGCGTTTACACGTCTGTCTTCCTTTTCAACCCAAAGAGAACTCTGGAAGGAGTTAGCTTTCTGGATGAAGAAGGTAGCAGGTCTTGCGTGAAGACCGACGTTATTCTGAATAGTAACATTACGGGAAATCATATAATACGCTCCTATCATTAAAATTGAATATTGAATAATACGATAAATTTGTTTTTTAATCTGTACTGATGAATAATCCAGTACCGTACGACATCGGCTACAACTCCGATTTTAAAATACTGTCTATAGTATATCAAATTTTTATCATAAAATCAATAGTTTTTTTGCATATAAATTATCAATACGTGATGCATTTTATCTATCATTTTCTGGTGAAACAGTGAAAAAAGCCGCTATTATTTACATATATTTCCATATATGCATGAATTTAAGAATAGCTCAAAATTTATTAACGTATGCGTCTTGCAAAGTTTCTTGATGACGCTTTATAAAAACAGTTCGCATACAAAAAATCAGGCAGCTGTCACACACAATACAACAGCTGCCATTTTTTATTCTGCGTTTGAAATACGTTGTATATCCGTTACCGTGAGTCCGCCGACAATATTAGGACTGTCGAAGAGAATATATGATCCGGGAGCGATATAGTTCACACCTTCAAGTAAAAATCCTTCATCAGT
>JAFQVU010000017.1 GCA_017407885.1 Clostridia bacterium | reverse complement strand
CGTAAACGATGACTGCAAGGCGGATGCTGATGAAAATGCCGACGTTCAGGCAGATAACGCAGAGGCTTGCGAAGAAAACATCGCCGAATAACGAAATTAATCTGTGCGGTGCCTGAATCGGTACTGTAATCGGAAAACAAGTAAAGGAGGCACCCACGATGGCATCAGTTGCGGGAGTATACATAATCGATATACCATTTCACGCGGACATAGCATACCGATACAGAATTCCCGGGTATCTCGAAGATACAGTGGTAGCGGGATCGGTGGTGGAGGTCTCCTTTGGCAAAGGTAACCGATCTGTGACGGGTATTGTCGCCTATACCGATGACAGCGATGACAAGGATCTCAAGCCTGTTAATGCCGCTATCGGAAATGGCAGAATTTTGTCCGATGAGCTGATAGGGCTGTGCCGTTTTATGAAGGAATACACTCTTTGCACCTTCGGTGATGCGGTTCGGTCGGTTATTCCTGCCTCCGCTCTTGCAAAGGTCATAACCACATACCGTGTGATATCAAAGGATGAAATGGACTCCGAGGGTATGTTCGACACAGCTGTGAACAGGCTGGGCGAGAGAAGCCGACGGGTGTATGAGCTTGTAAAAAACAAAAAGAAATTTACAAGGCAATATGTGCAGTCCGAGCTTGAATTTGAGTGTTCGCGTGCAATCGCCGAGCTCGAGGAAGCAGGACTGTGCGAAAAATGTGTTGAGGTAAAAGACGCCTCGGCAATAAAGAAGAAAAAGATCGTTTCCCTTGACGAAGGCTTCAAGCAGCAGATCGAATCGGATGGCGGAGTTTTTGAAAGTGAGCTTTCTCGGCTCAGAGGCGCAAATCAGCGAAAGCTTCTCCGAGTTATCCGTGAGTCCGAGGGACTTGATGCGGGTGCATTGTTCGATGAGGCTGAGATCACACCGTCTGCAGGAAAAGCGGCACTTGCAGCTCTTACTAAAAGCGGTTATGTGGCGGTGACAGCGGAGGAGGATTATCGAAATCCCTTTAGCGTCGATGCAATGCGTGAGCTGACAGGGGAAGAATACATAAAGCCCGTTTTGTCAGAGGAGCAAATGACAGCTTACGGAAAAATAGAAGAGCAGCTTCATTCAGGTGAGCCTCGTGCTGTGCTTCTTCATGGGGTCACAGGCTCGGGAAAAACCAATGTGATTCTCGAGGCAATAGATGATGTTTTAAACAGAGGCCGCGGCGTGATCATGCTGGTGCCCGAGATAGGTCTTACGCCGCAGACAGTTTCCATATTCATGCGCAGATACGGTGATAAGATCGCGGTTATCCACTCGGGACTTTCTGCAGGTGAACGTTACGACACTTGGCGGCGTATCAAAAAAGGACTTGCTCCCGTTGTGATCGGCACTCGTTCTGCAGTTTTTGCTCCACTTGAGAATATCGGACTTATAGTTATCGACGAAGAGCACGAGCACACCTACAAATCAGACATATCCCCGAAATATCATGCACGGGATATTGCCAGATACAGATGTGCCGAGCACGGTGCTGTTATGCTTCTTGCATCTGCAACACCGTCGGTAACGAGCTATTACAAAGCCAAGAAGGGTATTTATACTCTTGTTGAGCTGAATAAAAGATACGGAAGTGCAGTTCTCCCGAAAGTAGAGATCTGCGATATGCGAAAGGAAAATGCGGCGGGAAATCTATCGCCTGTGAGCTCCGTTCTCGCAAGCCGTATCCGAGAAGACCGCAACAGCGGAAATCAGTCCATACTGTTTCTCAACCGTCGCGGATACAACAACTATGTGTCATGCCGAAAGTGCGGAAAGAGCCTCAAATGCCCGCGCTGCTCGGTGACACTTACTTACCATGAAAGAAATCGACGCTATTTTGCCGCAGAAGATTCGAGGGATAACGATAACCGAGAAAACGGATATCTCACCTGTCATACCTGCGGTTACAAATGCGACGTTCCCAATAAATGCCCCGACGGGGAATGCGGAAGTGAGCATTTTCTCTTCGTCGGATGCGGTACGCAGAAGGCTGAGGACGACATTGCCGCGATTTTCCCCGATCTTCGTGTTCTGCGAATGGATCTCGATACTACAAGGGCAAAATTTTCACACGAGGCAATCCTCTCGAAATTCAGAAACGGCGAAGCGGATGTGCTGCTTGGAACTCAGATGGTCACAAAAGGCCACGATTTTCCGAGAGTTGCGACGGTTGGTGTGCTGAATGCCGATGCCGCATTTACAGCCGATGATTACCGTGCCGCCGAGAGGACCTTCGCGATGCTGACACAGGTGATTGGGCGTGCAGGTCGTGGCGATGTGCCGGGACACGCAATAATTCAGACGAGGGATCCGGATAATGAGGTTCTTCGATATGCAGTGGAGCAGGATTATAAAAAATTCTACGAGGGCGAGATCAAGCTGAGAAAAGCTTTGTGTTTTCCGCCGTTCTGCGATATTGCAGTAATCACTATCTCATGTGAGGATGAAGCATATCTGGCGCGTATTACGCAGAGAATGTCCGAGGAGATCGTTGAGCAGGCAAGACATGAGTTTAAAGATGTGCCGATGATGCTCTACGGTCCCTTTGAGGCTCCCGTTTACAGGGTACAAGATGTATACCGCATGAGATTTGTAATGAAATGCAGGCTGAATCCAAGATCGAGGGCGTTTCTTGCACGTCTTGTAGGAGATTTCAACCGATCCACTCCTTTGAGATACGCGCGGATGATGCCGTCTGTGCGCAGCACGAAAAACATAACCGTTTCGGTCGATCTTAATCCTACAACTGTATGATCGGCGAAATTGCGGTATAATTTTATAAAAATATGATGATATTAGTATAGAGGTAATTACAATGGCAAT
>JAFQVU010000016.1 GCA_017407885.1 Clostridia bacterium | reverse complement strand
GTCTTCTGAAGGTCGATGATATAAACACCGTTTCTTTCAGTGAAGATGTACTCAGCCATCTTCGGGTTCCATCTTCTTGTGTGGTGACCGAAATGTACACCTGCTTCAAGAAGCTGCTTAATGGTGATAACAGACATTTTTATGTCCTCCTTTAGTTTTTCCACCACCTGCGCATATTCGGGAAACTCCTCGCGAGAAGAGAACTTCCGACCTCACGCGGTGTGTGTTATCGCGGCTGTATTTTTATGTCGGCGGCGCCGCAGTCGCTGACCGATATATTATACCACAGAATAGTATTTATTGCAATAGTGTTTACATTTTTTTTACAATTATGCTTACATTATAAAAATACGCCGCAAGAGATTTGCTCTTGCGGCGTATTCTAACAATCGCACTTCTTATCATTACACCTTGACGGTATCTGTTCTGCCCTACGCACGAGTATCACATCATCACCGATGCGCTCAATATCACACCAAAGCACACGTATCGGTTCACATCTTGACAGCGAAAACAGCTTTCCGTCAGACGGCATAAGAATTGATACAACACGGCAGTTATCAATATCTATTTCCACGTCCGAGACAAAACCGAGCCGCCGTCCGTCACAAATGTTGATTACTTCTTTGTTTTTAAGCTCACAAAGACTGCAAATACGCAAAAAAATCACCTCTGCCACAATTTATGCGGCGAAGGTGATTTTTATGATTTAAACACCTATAAAATTCGAGGCAACCTCATCAAAGCGCGAGTGCTCAATCATGCGAAATAGCTGCGCCGTAACATCAACAAAATTATCAATGCTCCACCCGTGCACGCCAATATATGCTTCTGTGACATATCGGTGCAGCGCCCGTACCGTAGTGAGTGATGATATCTCCTGTAGCATCGTGGAATTTGCAAAAGAGCGCGGAAACGCTTTATAGAAAACATGGTTAACAAGCATTTTTTCAAGATAAATATCCATCTTTTCGATAGATTCGAGCGTGAATCGGGGCGTCTCGAAATCATCGGCGTAATAAGCGAGAATGTCGTCAGCAATCTCCGCAAGTGCATTGCTTGATTTGAGAAGCTTCTCAAAAAGAAGCGCCGCATCACCATGAGGCATTACACGGTGCGGTAAAGTCACACCGAATTCACTCGCCAAATTATTTATGCGCTCATCAATATTATAAGAACGGTCAGAGAGAATTTCAAAGGTCTTTTCGCGTATGGATTTATACTCTTCAATATCCATCTGCGCCGCGGCAGGTGCATCGAAAATCTCATCAAACATCTCCATCTCCGTACTGACAAAGCGCACCGGCTCGTCATCGCGGTAAAGCAGCTCCAACGTGTATTCGCAGCTTGTCGAGGTACAACATTCGTGTATAGGCACAGTGCGGATACAGCGAGGATATCTTCGGCATATTTCAGGAATTGCCCCCTCTCCGCACTCACGGTGAAGCGCGCAGTAACCGTCGTCGGTCTGTATCGGACAGCGTCCAAGCCAGTTGTACGATATCATTGCATATCTCTCCGGTGTAGGCGATGGATTGGTCGCCGGACGGAAAGCAATATCGAGTCTCCTGCGAAGCTCCGGAGAGTAATCCGCGCCGATTATTCTGAAATAATCGTCCTGCGATAGGGCTATTCCCCAACCGTGACAGCAGGTCGAACGGCAATCACCGCATTTACAGGCAAAATCCGAGTAATATTCAGGAAATAAAAATTCGTGTTTGTACGGCATTATCCGCCCTCATTTTCTATAAGAATTCTCTAATAGTATTGTAACACATTTCAGAAAACTGCACAATTCGCAAAATACAAAAAATCTTATTACAGTAAAAAGTGATTTTTTGTCTGTTTTTTCAATGCGCCATGAAGGAAAAACATCATAGTATACTCCGATTTGCAACTTTTTGCAAGTCATCCTGCATATCAAAATACGGTGATGTGAAATATATTACAATGAACAGTCTGTTTGTATAGCATTTAGTCGGCAAAACGCCGATTTCGAATTTTTTGAAGAATTTTTTTATTAAACCTCTTGCATTTTTTAGCATTATATAGTATAATATTGGCTAATGGACAAAAGAATTTTGCAATTTACATTTTCAAAAACTGCATTTTCACAAGGAGAACAACAATGCTAACATCGATGTCTCGCTCGGAACTTGAAGCTAAAAAAGCCGAACTCACCGCAGAATACGAAAAGATAAAAGCATGCGGTCTTTCGCTTGATATGTCTCGCGGCAAGCCTTGCCGTGAGCAGATAGATATTACTGAGGGCATGCTTGATGTAATCAGCACCCGCGCAGATGCTTTCACCGAAGGCGGCGTTGATACCTGCAACTACGGCGGTCTTGAAGGAATTCCGGAAGCAAGGAAGCTCTTTTCCGACCTGCTCGGTATTCCTGCAAAAAATATAATCGTCGCTGGAAACTCCAGCCTTAATCTGATGTACGATGCTTTGGCACGTGCGCTCATCTACGGAGTTGTCGGTGGTGACGGACCGTGGTGCCGTCAGGGTAAACTCAAATTTCTCTGCCCCGTCCCCGGATACGACCGTCACTTCGCTGTCACCGAATCGCTCGGGTTTGAGCTTGTACCGGTGCAGATGACCGCGGCAGGTCCCGACATGGATGAGGTTGAGCGCCTTGTCACCGATCCCGCTGTCAAGGGAATCTGGTGTGTTCCGAAGTACTCCAACCCCGAGGGAATCACATACAGCGATGACACTGTCCGCCGTCTCGCGGCGCTGAAGCCTGCTGCCAAGGATTTCCGTAT
>JAFQVU010000182.1 GCA_017407885.1 Clostridia bacterium | reverse complement strand
TTGTTTATCATGTATTTAGTCGATACGGACGGATCGGGATTGTCGATAAGCGGAACGTGAATCGAGATGATATCCGAATTCTTAAAGATATCCTCGCGTGTATTTACTTTGTGTACGGCACGGGAGAGGTTCCATGCGGCTTCAACCGAGATATACGGGTCACAGCCGAGAACATCCATGCCAAGGTGTACAGCGGCATTAGCAAGAGGACCGCCAATAGCGCCGAGACCGATGATACCAAGTGTCTTGCCCTTTATCTCTGTTCCGGCAAACTTGGATTTTTCCATTTCAACGAGCTTTGCTACATTGGGGTCATCCTTCGCGGTCTTTACCCAGTTGATACCGCCAACGATATCGCGGCAGGCAAGAAGCATACCGCAGAGTGCCGCTTCCTTAACGCCGTTTGCGTTTGCGCCGGGAGTGTTGAATACTACGATACCTTGCTCTGCGCACTTATCGAGCGGAATGTTGTTTACGCCGGCACCGGCACGTGCGATAGCCTTTAAGTTATCGCCGAATTCCATGTCGTGCATAACAGCCGAGCGCACCATAATCGCATCGGGATTTTCGATATTCTCGGCAACCGCGTAATTTTCATCGAAAATGTCGGTGCCGCATTTTGCTATTTTATTGAGAAGCTGTACGTTTTTCATTTATATAACCATTGCTTTTGCGTCAGCAAAAGCTTCCTTTCTCCCCTTCTTGGGGCACGGTTTGCGAAGCAAAACTTTAGTCGAAGACTAAAGTAGAGCTACAAAAGGGAGTTTGAAAATTTATTTTCAAACGTTTGCCCTTCCTTATGCCTTTGGATTTTCCGCCGCGAACTTCTTCATGAAGTCAACAAGCGCCGCAACGCCCTCGTAAGGCATCGCATTGTAAATGGAAGCTCTCATACCGCCGACAGAACGGTGTCCTTTAAGGTTCATGAGACCTGCTTTCTCTGCTTCCTTCGGGAACTTCTTGTCAAGCTCCTCAACTCCGGTAACGAAAGTAGCGTTCATCATCGAACGGGATTCTTTCTTAACGGGAGCGATGTAATAATCCTGCGAATCGAGATAATCATAAAGAAGAGCTGCTTTCTTTTCGTTCATTTCCTTCATCTTCTCGAGGCCGCCAAGCTGAAGTATCCACTCATAAACGAGTCCTGCAACGTAAATAGCGTAGCAAGGAGGAGTGTTGTACATAGAATCGTTTTCAGCCATAAGCTGCCAATCGAGCATGGACGGAGTCTCGGGACGTGCATTTCCGAGAAGATCCTCGCGAACGATAACAACAGTCAGACCAGCGGGAGCCATGTTCTTCTGCGCACCTGCATAGATAACGCCGAACTTTGAAACGTCAACCGGCTCGGACATGATGCAGGAGGACATGTCGGCAACAAGAGGAATATCACCGGTATCGGGGATATAGTTAAACTTGGTACCGTAAATAGTGTTGTTGTAGCAGATGTGTACATAATCCGCATCGGGGCGGAATGACTCACGAGTAGTCTCGGGGATGTATGTGAAGTTGTCTTCCTTGGAAGATGCTACTGCCTTTGCATCGCCGTACTTCTGTGCTTCCTTGTAAGCCTTGGTGGAGAACTGACCGGAGAGAATGTAGTCAGCCTTACCGGTCTTCATAAGGTTAAGCGGAACAGCCGCGAACTGTGTGGACGCGCCGCCCTGCAAAAAGAGCACCTTATAGTTATCCGGAATATTCATTACCTTGCGGAAATCAGCTTCAGCCTTCTTGATGATTGCATCGTAAACAGGCGAACGGTGGCTCATTTCCATAACGGACATGCCTGCATCGCCGTAATTCACAAGCTCGGACGCTGCTTTTTCAAGCACGGGCATGGGAAGCATCGAGGGACCTGCAGAAAAATTATATACTCTGTTCATAATAAATTACCTCCAAAAAATCTACCAATAGTAGATATAATAATAAAGATTATTAATATTATAAACCATTATTCGATTTATGTCAATAGCTAACCTGCCAATTTTCTGCACTTTAACCGAGTAAATTTTGTAAACCTCAAATTGGCACATATATTTTTTGAATTACACGCAAAAAATAGAGTTGCAGTAATTATAATTTAGGAGGAATTATCAAATGGCAAACAAATTCACAGGTGTGACAAAAGCCGCGATTGCGGGAGCAGTGTTCGGCAGTGCCGTCGGCATGGTAGCCGTGCCTCGCGCACATCATAAAAAGAATCGCCGTTCGCGCACTATAGCCGAAAGTACATGCAACACCCTGCGCACAGTCGGCACAGCCATGCAGAATGTTGCGGATATTATCGGACGATAAATCACGCAGCACTATACGATCGGATTAAGTTATTGTTGGTGAGGGCGCTGTTCCGAACAGTGGTAATTATTAGCTCGGCTACAGCAGTCTAAAAGTTATTGCATAAAGTTGCTTTTTTAATAAACAACATTAATATGGTTAAAGAAACGATGCCTTTTTCGGTCGTTGGGAGACAGAACCGAAGCGGAGGAGCGGAGGTGAGGAGGGCCCCGACTACCGAGAGCGTTTCTCTCGAAGCTTTAGCCAAGCACTCTGTGAGCAAATGCGTTGATTAAAGTTCTTTGCGGAGCTTTCTTTCAAGAAAGCGACTCGTTCCCCTATACACCAATCCAATATTAAAAACCGGAAGCATAAAAATGCTTCCGGTTCAATTATATTCAAAGCACGCGCATTGCGACAAACTTTTCGCTTACCGTAATGCCGATATCAAGCAGACAAACCTCATCGGTAATAACCGCGTAGCTGTCCTCGCTGTCTTCAAGCACTTCTGCGCCAAGCGAGCAGAGACAGTGGCTCGGCTTCTTGTCAAAGCGCAGATACCAACGCGATTTGAGTCGGTCTGCAG
This sequence comes from Clostridia bacterium, assembly GCA_017407885.1. Next base: position 2,582 of record JAFQVU010000182.1, on the reverse strand, counting down.
GAAGAATCTCCTCATCGGACAGACGCTCCCAAACCTGCGTTGTGTGTACAGGGTGAGAGAGATATGTTGCAATTTCGATTATGTCAGACACGACCGCGCTTGCTGTAGGCAGCTTGCCTGCACCGCGTCCGTAGAACATTACATCTCCGATAGCGTTTCCGTTTACGAGTACACCGTTGTAAACATCGCTTATGCTTGACAGCGGGTTAGAGTGGCGCACAAGCGTCGGGCAAACGCACGCGCTTACCTTGTCACCCACGCGCACCGCTTTACCGATAAGCTTTATCGATGCACCGAATTTTTCAGCGTTCGCAACATCTCTGAGGGTAACACCTCTGATTCCCTCGGTCTGTACCTTTTCGGGGGGCACAAGCTTACCGAATGCAATAGCCGAAAGAATAGCAATCTTGCGGCAGGTGTCGATACCATCAACGTCGGCAGAGGGATCACGCTCGGCATATCCCTTTTCCTGCGCCTCCGCAAGTGCGGTATCAAAATCCTTGTGCTCGTTTATCATCTGGGTTAAGATGTAGTTGGTAGTTCCGTTGAGAATACCGTTGACCTCGGTAATATCGTTTGCGGTCAGACAGTTGCCGATGGGGTGAATTACGGGGATGCCGCCGCCGACACTTGCTTCAAAAAGGTAACGAACATTGTTCTCTGCCGCTATTTTAAGCAGCTCCGGGCCGAAGGTGGCAACGACTTCTTTGTTTGAAGTAACCACACTCTTGCCTGCTTTCATTGCCGCGCTCGAAAATTCAAACGCGGGGTGCGAACCGCCCATAAGCTCGGCACAGATCTTTACCTCGGGATCGTTTATTATTACGTTTACGTCATGTACTATTTTATCAGCGAAAGGGCTGTCCGGGAAATCGCGCAGATCAAGGATGTATTTGATGTTTATCTCCTCGCCGACACGCTCGGAAATGAGCTTTGCGTTCTGCACAAGAACCTCTGCCGTTCCGCTTCCAACCACGCCGAAACCGAATATTGCTACATTTATCATTGTCTTTGTCCTTCTATTATAAAATTGATATCATCTATTATATCACATCAATCGCGTTAATGCAATAAAATTTTAAATTTTTCCAAAAAATCAAGTCAAATAGCGAAGAATAAGCTTCGGGATGGCATAAAGATTGTCGAACGGCGGGTAACGAAGAGGGTTCAACTCAAAGTAAGACGAGCTTCTCATTATCGAGGATTCGGTACTGAATGTATCAAATCCCGCCTTGCCGTGATATCTGCCCATTCCGCTCTCACCGATACCGCCGAACGGCAGATGAGGATTTGCCGCCTGCATGAGCGTATCGTTAATGCATCCACAGCCGAAATCAAGCTCTCTCATAACAGAACTGCAAGTGTCGCGGTCTTTTGAGAAGAGATAAAGTGCAAGCGGCTTTGGACGCTTACGAAGAGTATTTATCACTGTGTCGATATCATCGAACTCAAACACAGGAAGTATCGGGCCGAAGATTTCTTCGCTCATTAGCTTTGAGTCTTTGTCAATCTTTTCCATAAGCGTAAGCGAGATGCGTCCGGTCTTTTCATCGGCTTCTCCGCCCATTAATACAGTACCGTCGGAAAGATAATTTCTCAGGCGGTCGAAGTGCATGCGATTGATAATTCTTGGATAGAAACCGTTATCGCAGGGGGTATCGGAGCAGAATTTGTCGTGATATTCCTTGATATATCCGAGCAGTTCATCTTTAACCGAGCTTTCAACAAACAGATAGTCGGGTGCAATGCAAGTCTGACCTGCGTTGATAAGTTTACCGGAAACGATACGGCGCGCCGCAAGACGAAGATTCGCGGTTTTATCAACGATGCATGGGCTCTTGCCGCCAAGCTCAAGCACCACGGGGGTAAGCTGATCTGCCGCCGCTTTCGCAACAATGCGTGCTACAGCCGGACCTCCGGTATAGAATACAAGTCCGAACTGCTCACGCTTGATAGCCTTGATAGCCTCAAAGCTGTCCATATATGCGGCGATGTACTCGCGGTCGAAATAGCGGTCAATAAGCTCGCAGAGCAGCTTGCTTGTATTGGGCGAGTGCTCAGAGAGTTTAAGTATCGTGCAGTTTCCTGCCGCGATGGATGAAATAAGCGGCATGATTGCAAGCTGGAACGGATAGTTCCAAGGAGAGAAAATCATGACTGTTCCACGCGGCCGCGGAAGCTTGCAGCTAATCGACGGGAGCATATAAAACGGTGTGGGCACCGCCTTAGGCGCACTCCAAAGCTTCAGATTCCGCAAAGTATGGTTAATCTCCTGATCGACAAGTCCGATCTCGGTAAGGTAACCCTCACGATAGGATTTGCCAAGGTCAGCGTGAAGCGCATCGAGAATACGCTCCTCGTTATCTCGGATCATTATTTTCAAATTTATCAGAAGTTGACGGCGGAACGATATATCGCGCGTTTTACCTGTACGGAAAAAATCGCGCTGTATTTTTATTATCTCGTGCAGATCAGCGGCAATACCGTTTATCTCCGGCTGGCTGTTTTTCTTATGTGAATTGGATTTACTCATAGTATCCTCCGTACTTGTGTATAGTTATCTAAGTATATTATATACCATC
>JAFQVU010000181.1 GCA_017407885.1 Clostridia bacterium | reverse complement strand
GTATCGCGTCATGCTTGCATGCCTTTTCGCAAAGACGGCAGCTAATACAGCCGACCTCGCAGTAAGAGCGTGTGACAGCACCCTTGTCAACCGACATACAGCCTACCCAGTGAGTAGAATCGTAGGGGATGAGCTTGATTATCTGCTTTGGGCAAGCTTCAACGCAACGTCCGCACGCCTGACATTCTTCATAGTCAACAGCTGCGACGCCGTTTGCAATCTTAATAGCATTAAATGCGCATGCCATCGCGCAGGTACCAAGACCAATGCATCCGTTGGGGCAGAGCTTGTCGCCACCGCTCATCTTTGATGCTGCAAAGCAGTCCGTTGCACCCTCGTAGATGTACTTTTTCTTGGCAAATTCCGCAGTTCCCGAGCACATTACTTGTGCGCGCATACGTATCGGCTTTTCAGCGGGAACACCCATGATTTCAGCGATTTTCGCCGCAAGTACCTCGTCTCCCGCAACGCAGGCGGATGTTTTTGCTTCACCCTTTGCAATCGCTTCAGCGAGAGCGGAACAACCGGTGTATCCACAGCCGCCGCAGTTTGCGCCCGGAAGTATTCCGGATATTTCTTCGATGCGCTCGTCGGCAGGCTGCATAAAAAAGATCTTTGAAGCTATTGCGAGAAGGATTCCCATTGCACCGCCGAGAACTGCAAACCAGATAACGGCTAAGATAATATTTTGAATGTTTTCCATTATAGTCCACCCCACATTAAAACTTCATTCCGGAGAAACCGGAGAATGCCATTGCTATAAGCCCTGCGGCGATAAGTGCTATGGGAGTGCCGCGAAAGGCTCTGGGGGGATTTGCAAACGAAATACGAATTCTTACACCTGCGAATATTACGATTGCGAGGGTAAATCCAAGCGCGGATGAAAAGCCGTATGCAATCGACTGAAGAAAGTCGTAATTATTCTGAATGTTGATAAGAGCAGAACCAAGTACTGCGCAGTTTGTAGTGATAAGCGGCAGGTAGATGCCGAGGGCACCGTATAGAGCGGGAACGAATTTGCGCAGGAACATTTCAATAAGCTGAACCAAAGATGCGATAATGAGTATAAACGCAATTGTTTCGAGATAGGCGAGCCCGAAGGGAACAAGTATCAGATGATACACTGCCCACGTAGCTGCGCTCGAAAGCGTCATAACAAACATTACCGCAAATCCCATGCCAAGAGCGGTATCGGGCTTTTCCGAAACGCCGAGAAAAGGGCAGATGCCGAGGAACTTTGAGAATATATAGTTTTCAACCAAGACGGCACCGAGCATCAGAAGCAGAATTTCAACTAAATAATTCATGTTTGTCTGCCTCCTTTATTCCTGTCTCGGAATGAATATTTTCAGCTGCTTGCATTTCTGCGAGTTCTTTTGCTTTTTCCGCCAGTTCCGCTTCAGCGGTAACTTTTGCGGCTGCATTCTTTTTATCGGTGAGTTTTTTGTTTCTTATGTGCATAAGCTTGTTCATCACTGCGATGAGGCATCCGAGTGTCAAAAATGCGCCGGATGGAAGAACAAAAATGATTGCAGGTTCATAAGATTCGGGCAGAATACGGATTCCGGCGAAAGTGCCTGCTCCGATAATCTCTCGAACAGAAGAGAGGACTATCAGTGCAAATGTAAACCCGAGTCCCATCGACAATCCGTCAACAGCTGACGGAAGCACGGCATTTTTGGATGCGAATGATTCCGCACGTGCAAGAATAATACAGTTTACGACGATAAGCGGAATAAAAAGTCCGAGGGACTTGTCAAGTTCGGGAAGGTATGCCTTTATGAGAAGCTGTACCGCAGTTACAAACCCCGAAATAATAACGATATAGGAAGCAATACGTATTTGCTTGGGGATAAAATTGCGGAGCAGCGAAATAAAGACGTTTGAACAAACGAGCACCGCAGTTGTTGAAAGTCCCATGCCGATAGCGTTTGAGACAGATGTAGTAACTGCGAGTGTTGCACACATACCGAGAAGCTGCATGAACACGGGGTTCTTAAAGATAATTCCGTCAAGCAGCTGATTTTTAAAGTTTTTTAAGGTATAATTACTCATTTCGCACCTCCGCTACTCAACCTCGGAAGTATGGTATCATATGCCGAAAGTGCTGCTTTGACACCGTCGAGGATTGCATTCGAAGAAACGGTGGATCCAGTGATAACATCAATGCCGTCCGTATCAAGCGCCTTCATATTTTTGCCTATGTACTGTGACAGATATTCAGGTGCGCCGGCACGGTTGCCGAGTCCGGGGGTCTCCGAGTGAGATATCATCTTTACTCCGGCAAGAGTACCGTCGGAGTTTACGCCTATCATTAAGCTCATCTTGCCGCCGAATCCGAGCGGAGTCACCTCGGCGGCATAGCCGATGGTTTTGCTGCCTGAGTTTACCATATATAGTGCGGACATGGTTTCAAAAGCTACATTAAGCTGCTCATTGCCATCTGCGCTCGGGAAGATAGACATGATAGCATCCGCCTTTTCACGTGCAATGTTTTCGGCGATCTTATCTGCGGTAAGTGCATTTACGCAGGAAAGAATCAGAGCGGTAATCATGCTTATAACAAGCAGCTTGACGGTGATACCGAGAATTGTTTTTGTGTCGGTGTTACTTGTTTTGTTTTGCAATCTTGGCACCTCCGAATCTTGTGGGCTTTGTGTAGCGGTCAATATACCAGACGAGTAGGTTCATTATAAGTATCGAGAAGGAAACGCCCTCCGGATAACCGCCGAAGAAGCGGATGAAAACGGTAAGAGCACCGCATCCGATACCGTATATAATGCGTCCTTTTTTTGTAATGGGCGACGTGGAATAGTCGGTAGCCATGAAAATAGCGCCGAGGAAGAGTCCGCCTGAGAATATCTCCCAAAGAGCGAAATCAAGTGCATTTGCGCCTTGTGGGAAGATACATGTAAGCACGAATACTGTTCCTATGTAACAAACGGGGATGTGCCATGTTATTATGCGTCTTGAAAGCAGATATATAAATCCTGCAACAAGCAGAAGCGCTGAAACCTCTCCGATGCACCCACCCTCGTAACCGAGAATTGCATTCAGAAGTGTACCGTTTTCCGGAATAGTACCGTTTTTAAGTGAAGCAAGTGGAGTTGCACTTGCCACAACATCAGGCATGCCGAGCGAAATGGCAGACAACTTTGTTCCCTCTGATACGAATGTATTCATATATGAAGGCCAAGCGAAAAGGAATACGCGTGCTGCGAGTGCCGGATTCATAAAGTTTTTGCCGATGCCGCCGAAAAGCTGTTTTACAACAACTATAGCGAATACCGAGCCGACTGCCGGCATCCACAGTGGTGTTGAAACGGGAAGATTAAGTGCAAGCAGCACGCCGGTGACCACT
>JAFQVU010000180.1 GCA_017407885.1 Clostridia bacterium | reverse complement strand
TAGATCTCTGCGAGGCTTGCCATGTCCTTTGCAAACTCAGGATCGTTCTTTTCTTCAGCCGCATGGAAGCGTACGTTTTCGAGAAGGAGAACCTCGCCGTCCTTAAGTGCAGCTGCCTTTGCCTTTGCATCGGGACCGATAACGTCATTTGCGAGAGTTACATTGATACCCTTAGCCTTGAGGTCATCAGCAACGATCTTAAGCGAAAGCTTGGTGATGTCGCCCTTTGCCTTTTCGAGTGCAGCTGCGGTTGCTGCCTCACGCTCGTTTTCGGGAAGCTCGTCGATCTTCTTCTTTTCCTTCTTGGAGAGCTTAAGCTCTGCGTTGAGTACGTTGTGAGGTCTGCCCATGTGAGAGCAAATGATAACCTTAGCGCCGTTGTCAACGAGATATTTGATTGTCTTCATTGCGCCGACGATACGCTTGTCGTCGGTGATCTTGCCGTCCTTTACGGGTACATTGAAATCGCAGCGGCAGAGTACTCTCTTACCTGCAACAGCGATATCTTCAACTGACTTCTTGTTGTACATATATTTTCACCTCTATAAAAATTTTTACAAAACTTATGTGATTGATTTAACAATCAAAATTTATTTTACCATATTTATGAAGTTTTATCAACAGAAAATTGTGAAAAAACAGTCAAATTCAAAATTTTTTCGGATAGTTACAATATTTTGCCCAATTATCACATCTTTATAATGCAAAATAACAATATTATATCACACTGCAAGTGTTTTTATGGCAAAATATGCAAGTACTACCGCGCCGAGTACGATGCGGTAATAAGCGAAAATCTTGAAATCGTGCTTCTTTATGTAGTCCATTAAGAAGCGTATGCAGACCATCGAAACCGCGAATGCACTCACCATTCCGACAAGCAGTATCACCGCTTCAACTGCAGTAAATGCAAATCCAAACTTCACAAGTTTAAGAAGTGATGCACCGAACATCACTGGAATACCGAGGAAAAAGGTAAATTCCGCCGCAGTCGTTCTGGAAACACCGAGCATCAGTCCGCCAAGTATTGTCGAGCCGGAGCGCGATGTACCGGGCAGAATCGCGGCAATAAGCTGGAACATGCCAATGCCGAGCGCCTGGACCCATGTAAGCGATTCGAGTGAATCAACCTTTGCCTCCTTGTTTCTGTTATGCCGCTCAACAACGATAAACGCGATGCCGACAGCAATAAGCATAATGCCGACCGTAAGGGCATTATAGAACACGGCATCGATAATATCATCAAACAGAAGTCCGACCACAGCCGCCGGCATACACGCGACAATAATCTTCAGCCACAGCGTCAGCTTATCGCGGCGTATGATACCGAGCACTTTACCCTCTTTGATGGAAAACGGCCATATCTTTTTAAAGAATATCACCGCAACTGCGAGTATTGCACCAAGCTGTATTACCACATTGAACATCTCGGAAAAGTTTTCGGATACCCCTTTGAAGCTTACAAACTCTTCAAGAAGGATCAGATGTCCCGTGCTTGATATCGGAAGCCACTCGGTAATTCCCTCGAGTATTCCGAAAAGTAATGATTTTAGTATTTCCATAAATGTTGTCATGACACACCTCTTATAATATCGCCCTCATTAACTTCAAAAGGCACTTTCGCCGAAAACGCCATATACGGATGCGGCGCTGACTCGATAACCTCTCCGCTTTCGTTATAAAGCTCACCAAGATGAAGCGCACGTCCCACCTTGCCGGGGGATATGATTTCCACATCAGAATTAGCGAAGACCTTATTTCGCTGTACAAAATGAGCGATACCGCTTTCTTTATCGTATGCCGTGACACGGCAGAGATATGCTTTTTCTTTCATATATCCCGGCTGCTTTGCGGTATTCGCGTCTTCCATCGGTTTTGCGAAATAGTAGCCCGTATTGTATTCGCGGTGACTGACCGATTCAAGCTCATGCAGCCATGCGGGATCGTAAACATATCCCTCGGGATCGGCAAGATAACGGTCTATTGCCATTCGGTAGACATTTGTGACCACGGCGGCGTAATATTCGCTTTTCATGCGTCCCTCAATCTTGAAGCTATCAATACCGCTTTCAATAAGCTCGGGGATGTGCTCGATCATACAGGTGTCCTTACTTGACAGAAAGAATGTCCCTCGCTCATCCTCGATTACCGGTACATGATTGTCGGGGCGTTTTTCCTCGGTTATCTCATATGCTGCAACGCCTTCCCCAGCGATAATTGACGGAGCGTACGACATATTCCAGCGGCAGGGCTGTGCGCACCGTCCGCGATTGGCATCGCGCCCGACAAAATGCTGTGAGAGCAAGCACCGCCCGCTGTAGGAAATACACATTGATCCGTGTATGAATGCCTCAAGCTCAAGCTCCGGCGGAGTGTTTGCACGTATTTCGCGTATTTCGTCAAGTGTCAGTTCGCGTGCGAGCACTACTCGCTTCGCTCCGAGTCTGTACCACTCCCGGCAAGCCGCGGCACTGACCGTACTTTGCTGTGTTGAGACGTGTATCTCGGTATTCGGCAAATACTCGCGCACCAACGCCATAACGCCGAGGTCAGCGGCTATGACCGCATCAATCCCCGAGTTTGCAAGACTCTTTACAAATTCAGTGAGCTTCGGGTATTCATCTGTATGCGGCATTGTGTTAAGCGTGAGGTTTATGCGCACGCCGCGCTCATGTGCGTATTTGACCGCATCATAAAGCTCGTGAAGCGTAAAGTTATCCGCCGCGGCGCGCATACCGAAATCATCTCCGGCAAGATATACCGCATCGGCGCCGTACAGTATCGCCGCTTTCATTTTATCGAAATTACCTGCCGGAGACAAAAGCTCAGGCGGTTTTCTCATAATCGACATAGGTTTATCCTTTCAAAAAATTATACTAAATATAATGATACCATTATTCGCAGTAAATTTCAAGTGCCTTGTGTTAATTTTGTGAATTATTGTATAGGAGTACGGTCACTTTCTTGAAAGAACGCTTGCTGTATCAGAGACATATGAGTAAGATAGGAGCAGCACACCGCAAGTGCACTAATGCTCGAAGCGACACCCCAACCAACTCGATTTTAAAGCACAATGACAAAATTTTAACTTTTTTCAAAATTCTATTGAAATCCGAACTTTAATATAGTATAATAATTACATAGCAACATGTAAGCACCTATATGACACTTTTTTAGGAGAAAAACGATGATAAAAGTTGTATCAGTTGATAATATGCGAAAAAGCGACGCATATACCGCCGAACATTTCACAACCATGCGCGGACTCATTGAACGTGCCGGAAAAGCCATTTTTGAAACAGTCGAGTGGCGTCCACCTGTTGCGGTCGTATGCGGCATAGGCAATAATGCCGGTGACGGATTCAGAGTCGCAGAACTTCTCCACGAGGCAAATATTCCTTGTGAGCTCTTCCTGCTCTCCGACCGCTTTACCGTTGACGGACAGTATTTCTACGAGCGCTGTGAAAAGCTCGACATCACAATCCACCGTGGACTTGATGACTTCACCCTTGACAGTTTTGCTACCGTTCTTGACTGTATTTTCGGTACAGGCTTCAAGGGCGAGATTGAGGATCCGTTCCGCACGGCTATCGAGCGTATTAACAATAGCGGCGCATATATAGTGTCAGCCGACATTAATTCGGGACTTGGTCCGGACAGCGGTCTTGGCAAGACCTGCGTACATTCCGATCTCACCGTATCGCTCGGATGCTTTAAAAGCGGACACTTTCTCAATTCCGCAAAGGATATAATAAAAGATAAAGTAAACTGTGATATCGGCATTGAACCCCTAGATGAACCGGCTTATCTTATTGAGAAAACGGACATCCGCCGTCTGTTTGAACACCGTCCGCACAATTCAAACAAGGGCGACTATGGGACTGTAGCTTTGATTGGCGGTTCAAAGCAATACAGCGGTGCCGCAAAGCTCGCCAATATTTCACTCGCCGCACTTCGTTCGGGTGCCGGAATTGCTAAACTCGCCGTTCCCGAAAGTATCGTTGATGCCGTACTTCCGTACGTGCTTGAATCAACGCTCTTCCCTCTCGATGAAGTTAACGGCGCATACTCTTTTTCATACAGTACCGCAGAAAATCTCATGCACCGCACCTCTGCCGCCGCAATCGGTATGGGAATGGGCCGCTCCAGAGAAGTCAAAAGACTGCTTGAATATCTGCTGTGCGAATACAGCGGACATCTCGTTGTTGATGCTGACGGACTGAATGTACTCTCACAGCTTGACAAAAACCGTTTCAAGAATTCTTCCTGCCGCTTGATACTCACTCCTCATCCCAAGGAATTTGAACGTCTCTGCGGTGAAAAATTTGAGGAGTTCCGCGGAGACCTCATCGCCTCGGCAAAGAAATACGCCGCAAGTTCCGGTGCAATTCTTCTGCTTAAAGGCGCTACTTCCATTATAACAGACGGAAAAACCACATATCTCGTTGACCGCGGATGCCCTGGTATGGCGACTGCAGGAAGCGGCGATGTGCTCAGCGGAATTCTCGCGGGAATATGCGGTTGGGTGGATGACGATGATCTGCTTCTCGGTGTTGCCGCGGGTGCGTATATTGCAGGACTCGCAGGCGAAATCGCCGCACGTACTATCCCGGATGTATCCATGATAGCGAGCGATACTGTG
>JAFQVU010000179.1 GCA_017407885.1 Clostridia bacterium | reverse complement strand
GCGCGTCACATGTCGCACAAACCGGTTTGCCAAGCTTCTTGCCGAGCGCGTAGATTCGCTTGTTGATGTTGATAAGCTCTTCCTCGCTCTTGACAATCTCCTTCTCGAGCATGAACCGGTTATTGCAAAGCGGCTGTATTTCAAGGTAATCGTAGAAATTCGCGATATCCTCGATTTCTCTTTCGGATTTGTTTGACAGCATCGCCTGATAAAGCTCGCCCGCTTCACACGCCGAGCCAATTATAAGTCCCTCTCTGTGCGCTTCGATAAGCGTCTTGGGAGTACGGGGATTTCTTCTGTAATAGTTAAGATAGCTCTCCGATATGATGCGGTAAAGGTTCTTCAACCCGACCTTGTTTTTAACAAGGAGTATCTGATGATATGTGCGCAGTTTCAATGGGTCTGAACGCTCACTCATAAGCTGCTGCATTTCACGCAGATTCGATGCACCCTCTTCGCGGAGCTTCTTGAAAAGACATACAGGTATCTTCGCAAGCACTTCAGCATCATCACACGCACGGTGGTGGTTGAATTCTCCGAGATTAAAATATTTAGCAAGCACATCAAGCTTGTGTTTGTTTAAATCGGGGTTTACATACCGCGACATAGCCACGGTATCCATATACGGATTCGTAAACTCGATTCTGTAATCCTCGGACACCTTACGGATGAACGAAACGTCGAAGGACGCATTATGAGCCACAAGTATACGCTTCCCTGCAAATTCAAGAAAAGCGCGCACTGCAGACTCATTATCGGGCGCATCCGCCACCATTTCATCGGTAATGCCGGTAAGCTGTGTAATATTCTCCGGTATATGCTCACCGGGATTTGAAAATGTATTAAATCGGTCAACAACCTCTCCGTTCTTCATAAGCACCGCGCCGATCTCGGTGATATGACAGCTCTGCGAGGAAAGACCGGTGGTTTCGATATCGAATACGCAGTATTCGCCATCGAAATCGGTTGCCATATATTCGTCAAGCGAGTCGCCAAACAATACTCTCGCGGTATCGTCAACGAAATAATTTTCAATACCGTAAATGACCTTCATGCCGAGCTTTTCAGCCGCCATCATAGCAAGCGGATATGCCTGCACATTTCCGTGGTCGGTAATCGCGACAGCCTTATGCCCCCATCTGTGAGCGAGTTTAACAAGATCGGCAGGTGCAATTATAGCGTCCATTGAAGACATCTGCGTATGGCAGTGCAGCTCGACTCGCTTCTCTTCCGCAGTGTCCATGCGGTACTTCTGCGATATCTTTGCAATTGCCGTGGGAACGATTATCGCCTCGTTGTCAAAGGTATCTATCTTTGCATAGCCCTTGATGGCAACGGTCATGCCGTCCTTGATATTCGTAAGATACGGTTCAAGTGCTTCCTTCGGCTGTGCCATTTTTATGTATATCGAGGAATCCTTATCAGTAACCGCAAAATTCAGTATAAGACGGTCTCCCTTACGTGTTTCCTTGGTTTCAAAACCAAAGGTTTCACCGAGTATTATTATATTTTTCTGCGGTCCGGTTATTGTGCGTATCGGAACAGGATCAATGATATCAAACGGGTCTCCGATTATATATTCCGGCGAGGAAATATCGAATATTTTTCCACCGATATGCAGAGTATCCCCCTCGGATTTATATGTAACTTCGTTTGTACTCAAAGTCGGGATATGCTCAAAATCCTTGAATTTATCTTCCTCGGACTCCGGCGCTTCTGTCACCTTGCGATACCCCTCGGCTTCTGCCATTTTCTGCTGTGAGCGTGCAACACGCTCCATCTCGGCTATCTGCTCGGAAATAATAGGTATAGTTTCAACATATCCCTGTTCCTGCGACAGCTCGATCTCAAATCTGATACCAAACTCACCGAATATGATATTTGATATTATTTCATTGGTCTTGGCACAGTAAAGCAGTTCGATTCCGCCGTTATTGAAGGATACTTTTATCGAAATCTTATTCTCACTTATCGAGAAATCGTACTCGTTGAAAAATCCGCGCGATACCGCACCAATGCGGTTAAGCTCGAGCATTACCTCAGGTAAATAATCCGGTGTCCACATCTCACGTGTATACTTCGGGAGTATACGAACAACCGAAAGGTCATATGTGCCTCGGATATTATCTTCGAGCGCATACAGCTTGTCCTTGGGTATTATCTCGGAAAAAGAAGCGGTGACTTCAACTACACGGCGCTCTCTGTCAAAGCGCGAAGAAACCTCCGATGCGATATCGAGGAATCGCCTCTCCGCGTCGGTCTGTGTATATTTAGAAAATATTTTGTCGAATTTATTCATGCAGTATCACCGCCTTTTGTGGAATCATATCATACTTACATTTTATTTATCTCATCGCGCAATACATCGAGAATAACATCCTCGCCGTACTTGCCGACTATCTCACCCTTTTTAAAGAGAAGAGCTTCGTTGACTCCGCCCGCACATCCGATATCAGCCTCGCGTGCCTCACCCGGACCGTTTACAGCGCATCCCATGAGCGCCACCTTAATACGGCGAGATGGATGAAGCGTCGGCATGATCTCTTCCTCAAAGCGCGCTACAAGATCAATAAGACCGATTTTGGTACGACCACATGTCGGACAGGATACGACATCTATAAGGCTTTCGCCGCCAAGTCCGAGAGCTGAAAGAAGCGCCTTTCCCTCTTTTACTTCAAGCAGCGGATCGGCAGTAAGCGAAACTCGTATGGTATCGCCGATACCGTCGCAAAGCAGCGAGCCGATACCTACTGCGGATTTGATAGTCCCCATATGCGCAGAACCGGCTTCCGTGACTCCGATATGGAGCGGATAATCGCGCATCTCACTGAGCAGCCTGTTAGCGCCGATCATAGTACGCACGTCAGAAGATTTTATTGAAACAACTATATTATCGAAATTAAGCTCTTCGAGTATACCGACATGTTCCATTGCACTCTCGGCAAGAGCCTCTGCGGTTGGTGCACCGTACTTCTCAAGTATGTCTTTTTTTAGCGAGCCACCGTTTACGCCAATGCGAATCGGTATGCCGCCGTCACGGCACGCCGCTACTACCTCGGCAACCTTATCCTTTGAGCCGATATTACCGGGGTTTATGCGTATTTTATCAACCCCTGCATTACAGCATGCAAGTGCAATTTTATAATCAAAATGAATATCCGCAACAATCGGAACTTGTATATCCGAGCGTTTGAGCATACGAATACTGTCAACGGCATCAATATCCGGTACAGCAAGGCGCACGATATCGCATCCGGCATCCTGAAGCGCCTTTGTCTGGGAGTATATCGCGTCAAAATCATGCGAATCAACAGAAAGCATCGACTGCACGCTTATAGGGGCACCGCCGCCTATTCTAATATTTCCGACCGCTACGGATTTTGTCTTTTTCATCATCATCAGTCCTTTTTTGATAAGTTATCACGTAAATATCTTGATAATGTCTTTGAATGTCACCGCAATCATCAGCGCCATGAGAATAACTATTCCGACAAAGTGAACGTATCCCTCAAATTCCGGCTTCAGCGGCTTACGGCGAACAAGCTCAATTATCTGGAAAAGCAGTCGCCCACCGTCAAGCGCAGGAAGCGGAAGAAGATTAAAGACACCAAGGTTCATGGCTATAATTACAACAAGATTGATAACACTGTTAATTCCGCTCTTCGCCGCGTCACTGACTGCGGTAGCAACGCCAACCGGTCCAGACACCGCGCCGATACCGTAACGTCCGGTTATGAGGTCAACAAGCGACTCCCAAATCATTTTTACGGTAGATATTGAGCGGAAGAATGTGTGCTTCACAACCCCGCCGAGGTTCTTTGCATCTGCTTCAACGTAAAAATCCGGCAGACCGAAAAGAACGCCCTCAATAACAGTTGTCGGGAATGTTACGTCCTCAACAGTTACAACCTCACCATTACGTCTGACAACGATATCAATAGGCTCAATCGCATTGTGCATAATCTCATAGGACAGCTCCTCTGCCACATGCACGCGCGCGCCGTCTACTCGTATGATTTCATCGCCAAGCATGAGTCCTGACTGAT
>JAFQVU010000178.1 GCA_017407885.1 Clostridia bacterium | reverse complement strand
TTGTAATACCGGGGATCGGTATCGGTACTATACATAGAATAATAAAGCATCCGATAAAGACCGGTACGGATATTTTTCTGAGAAATTCCGGCGGAAGATTCGATGCCACAGCCATACCGATAAGTCCGACGACAACGAATATGATCTGTCGGAAAATGATATAATAGCTGTCGCCGTATGTATTCTTTGAATAAGCATAGCTCGCGGAATAAACCATGACAGTTCCAAACGCAAGCAGTATAAGCACGAGAATGAAGAATGCGTAATCAATACTTCCCTTTTGCCTTACAAGATCAAGTCTGACAAGCTCGCGCTCGGCAACTGCCTTTTTGTTGACAGTATACGTCTTTTTAAGCCATGTCCGAACCTGCGACATCTTGCTTGGCTGTTTCGGCGCCTGTACCGCAGGACGTGCGGCACGACGAGGCTGAACGGAAGCATTTGCTGCGCGATTCTGTACGCGCACCGTCTGCCCGATGCCATTTACCTGCTGTGTGCGTGCATTTTGCACGCTATACGTCTGCTGACGTGCAGTCTGCTGTGCTCTCTGCTGATTTTGATTATTCCTTGCTGCTTCGCCCGTAGGTTTCACCGTACGGCGAGCTTGCATTTGGGGCGCCGTCTGACGGTTTATCTGCCCTTGAGTCGGGGCAGTATTGCCTGCATTATTTCTCTGCGGCGTGCTGTTTGCACGCTGAGTTTGACTGTTCCCTGTCTGACGGTAATGGTAGTTTCTGTTATCCTGGTGCAAACAAATCACCTCCGAAAATAATTATATTCCGAAATATGCAAGAATTCCTGCAAGCACGGTCACAAGCGAAAATACGCCTACTATCTTAAGCTCCGACCAACCGCATTTTTCAAAATGATGATGTATCGGCGCCATCTTGAAAAGGCGCTTCTTTGTCAGCTTGTAGTAGCCGACCTGAAGAATAACCGATGCCGCCTCGCAGATATAAATTATACCTACAACAACGATTATAAGCGGCTCCTTCACCATAAACGCCATGCCGATGGCAAGAGCGCCGAGGAAGAGCGAGCCGGTATCGCCCATAAACACACGTGCGGGATAGAAATTATACACAAGGAATCCAAGGCAGGCACCCATAGTTATAGCGGACACAACTGCCGTAGGGAGCATACCGCCGGCAAACGCCGCAACAGCGAAAAACGCTCCGAGTGCGAGCGTAACACTGCTCGCAAGACCGTCAATTCCGTCGGTCAGATTGACCGCGTTTACGATTCCCGTGATAAGCAGTATTGAGAAGATGTAATAGAAAATACCAAGCTCGACCGAAATATTAAAATAAGGGATGCTAAGCTCGGTTGTAATATTGCCGGTAACCTTCATCGCCGCAAGGAAGAGCCCTGCCGAGATAAGCTGGAGCAGATATTTCTGCGATGCGGTAAGTCCTTCGTTGCGATGATTTTTGAATTTTGTCAAATCGTCTACAACGCCGATTGCGCCGTTCACCGCCGCAAATAAAATCACGATAACTGCGGTCGAAAGTCCTTCCTCGACCTGATTTATATTCATGACGACCGCCATGATTACAAACACTATGAGAGAGGCAATTATGAAGCTGATACCGCCCATCGTTGGTGTACCCTCTTTGCTCTTATGCCAGCGAGGTCCGATGTCAAGTATCTGCTGACCGAGCTTCATACTGCGAAGCTTGGGAATAAGCACACGCGCCGAAAGTGCTGTCAGTCCAAAAGTTAAAACAAGCGCGATGATGAAATATACTATCATTGTTAACTCCTTACGCCTGTGAATTTATGCTTTCATCAATAAGCTTTTTAAGCTCGTCTATAACTCGCTCAAGGCGCACCGCGCGGCTCGCCTTGAAGAGCACCGCACTGCCTGCGCCGAGCATGTCAAATATAATCTTTGCCACATTTTTTACATTTTCTGTGTTGGTATTAACACTGATATTTTCGGGCTTCATTGCGTGATTTATCGCACCGAGCGCGATATTTTCCGCCTCGCGTCCGAATGTAACGAGATTTGAAATATGTCTTGATGCCACAAGCGTGCCAATCTCCATATGAAGCTGCTTTGAATAGTCGCCAAGCTCACGCATATCGCCAAGCACCGCAACCGCGCGGCAGCCGGTCTTATCCGCAAGGCGCTTCAGTACTTCCACCGCCGCCTTCATTGATTCCGGTCCTGCATTATAGCAGTCCTCGATAATCGTTATACCACCGTATTCGTATATATTCTGGCGCATACCCGTGTTGCGGAAGGACATAAGCCCACGCTTGATATCCTCATCGCTCATACCGAGAAGAATACCCACCGCAAACGCATAGGTTGCATCATAGACATTGTGACGTCCTATTGTGGGAATGCGCACATTTGTGACCACGCGTTTGCCTGCCACAAGGTCGAATTCCGTGCTGTCCTCATACTCGCGTATGTTCAGCGCGCGATAATCGGCAAGGGGGTTCTCAAGCGAAACGAACAGCAAATTATGATTAAGCTTTCCCTTCTGGGCAAACAGCATCGGTTCATCCGCATTAAGGATAACCCAACCGTCCTCGGGAACGCCCTCTACTATTTCAAGCTTCGCTTTGCAGATATTCTCACGCGAGCCGAGATTTTCGATATGCGAATTTCCGATATTGGTGATAATTGCAATATCAGGCTTTGCAGTATTAGTTAAATGGGATATCTCGCCAAGTCCGCTCATTCCCATTTCAAGTACGCACACCTGCGTGGTCTCGGGCATTGTAAGAACTGAAAGCGGCATACCAATCTCGTTATTGAAATTGCCCTCGGTCTTATGCGCGGAATAATTCGCGCTTGCCACCGCATAGACGAATTCTTTCGTTGTGGTTTTTCCGACACTTCCCGTAACAGCTACGGTTTTCGGGTGAATACGGGATTTATACGCGGATGCTATCTTTCCGAGTGCATCGAGTGAACTCTCGCATAAAATCACACGCTCCGCCTGCTCAAGACCGTCGGGCATACGTTCCGCGACGACTGCTACCGCGCCCTTTGAAATCGCCTGCGATATATAATCATGACCGTCAAAGCGCTCGCCCTTGATGGCAACAAAAAGCGCTCCCGATTCCGCCTCACGCGAGTCGGTAACTATAGATGTAATATCATCGCGCAGTGTACTGTGCGAACCGAGAATCTCGGCTACAGCGCACACACTGAACACAGCCTTGTCGTATTTAATGCCCA
>JAFQVU010000177.1 GCA_017407885.1 Clostridia bacterium | reverse complement strand
GTGCCGCACGCCGCGAAAGAATTATTGTCGGATTCCCCACCCGCCTGCGCTCAATCTTCATAACCTTAAAACAAACCGGCTTACCAACACGCGTAATAACAGCTATGTCCTTCACCGGCTCGTCAAATGTAAGCTGCACTTCACTTCTTTCAATGATTCCGGTGAACTCTCCAAGTTCGACCGTCAACGTCTGCGCGCCCTGCGCACGGGTAACTATTCCTTCAAGAATCCGCCCCTCGTGCATCGCACGTTCAAGTCCGTCAAGCGATGAGGTATATTCTCTGTTTTTGTCCGTATCAAGTAACATTCCTTCGGTAAAATATATTTCCGTCATTGTTTTATCCCCCGTTTTTTGTTTGTACGGTATCATTGTATTTAAAAACATTCGGATTTATGACGGAAATAGGCAATTTGAATTTTTAATACCCATTAAAAGTACAAAAACAGCGCTGTTCTGAATTCAGAGCAGCGCTGTTTTTATTATTCACCAATCAATACTTCATCTTTTGCAAGGTCTCCGACTCCGTTAAGAATATATCTCGGGCGATACGGGAAATTCTGCATTGTCTCAAGGCTCGTCACTCCGGACAGCACAAGAACCGTATCAAGCTCGGACTCGATTCCTGCAATTATATCCGTGTCCATACGGTCACCGATGATAGCGGCATCGGCGCGGTCAGCGCCGAGCTTCTTTAATGCGTGGCGCATCATAAGCGGATTTGGCTTACCGATGTAGTAAGCCTTTCGTCCCGTCGCAAGCTCTATCGGAGAGATAAGCGCCGAGCACGCAGGTACGATTCCGCGCTCACCGGGTGCAGTAACATCGGGATTTGTTCCGATCAGCTTCGCGCCTTTCAGTACGAGATCTACCGCGCGCTCAATCTTTTCATATGAAAGCGAACGTGTCTCGCCAAATACAACATAGTCAGGATTGAAGTCATTCATCGAAAAGCCCATATCGTACAGAGCGTTCACAAGTCCCGGCTCACCGATGACATATACGCTTCCGCCCGGGCACTGCGATGCAAGGAATGATGCTGTTGCAAGTGCGCTTGTATAGAAATGATCCTCACTGATATCAAGTCCCATTCGTCCGAGCTTCTGCGCAAGCTCACGCGGCGCGCGTTCACTCGAATTAGTGAGAAAAAGAAAATCTTTTTTATTTTCATTAAGCCAGTTTACAAATTCATTAACCCCCGGCAAAAGTCGGTTTCCGTGATATATAACACCGTCCATATCGCATATAAATGCAGATTTTTGATGTATCTCATGAAGCTGCGTTTTCATTTCCTGTGTCCTTTCGTAAATGCCTTATTATTCATATAAACATTATCGGAATTTATTATACCACATTTTTTGATAACTGTCTATGGTTTTTATGTAAAAATTTCAAAAAAATCACGTTTTCAATCTGCTCTGTACGGCAGATAAATACTTGACAAAAAGCCGAATATACGTTATAATATAATGGTATAATTATGTTTATAAGGTAGGAATCACTTTGTACAAAAAACTATTCTGCCTGGTTCTTGCACTCGCTTCTGTATTCATACTTGCATCAAGCAGTATCGGATTTTCTGCGGCTGCAACCACATCGGAACTTACAGCGCTTGAAGATAAGCTCGCCGCAGCAATTGCTTCACGTAAATC
Organism: Clostridia bacterium; assembly: GCA_017407885.1. The sequence goes on along the minus strand of JAFQVU010000177.1, from coordinate 2,344 downwards.
CGCAGAAGCCGCAGTTGCAGATGCCGAAAGCGGATACGCAAGTGCACTCGCAAAAAAACAGGCTATCGATAATAAAATATACGCGCTTGATATTGAGATTGAGGCAATGGTCGAACTGATTGCCGGCTACAACAAGCAGCTTGAACAAAAGAATATTGAGATCGAAAATGAGAATAAAAAGCTTGATGCCGCTTACAACGTGGTACGTGAGCGCATCCGTGCGAAGCGTGAGGACGGAAATGTAGATTTTCTATCGGTACTCCTCAAAGCGGACGGATTGACCGAGCTTTTCACCCAAATCGACCGCTTCACCTGCATGCTCGATTACGATGCAAAGCTGCTTGAATCATACAATCACAGCATCATGCAGCTTCAAATACTAAAGAACGAGCTTACATACTCAAAAGCCTCGCTTGATGAGCAGATGAAGACTTTAGAGCAGCGCAGAGGTGAGCTTGACGCTGACCTTGCCAAAGCAAAGCAGTTGATCACGGCAAGCGAAAGCACACTCGCATCCGCAGAGGATATTCTCGAAAAGGTTGCTGCAGCGGAAGAAAAATATAATAGGCAGCGCGAAGAACTTCTGAAAAGCCTCGAAAAGACATCCAACGAAAGCTATGTCGGCGGTGAATTCCTTTGGCCGCTGCCAAGTGCATACACAAAGGTATCGAGCGGCTACGGAAACCGAATCCACCCTGTAACCGGTAAACCGCAGTTTCACCAAGGTATCGACATTCCTGCCCCCTACGGGACCGAGATATATGCGGTCAACGATGGTACTGTTATCGAATGCTCATACAACTACGCTGACGGTAACTATATAACGGTAAGCCATGGCGGCGGTATCGCATCGTTCTATTCACACCTTTCCCGTTACCGCGTGAAAGTGGGAGACAAGGTCTCGCGCGGACAAGTTATTGCCAATGTGGGAACATCCGGCTATACAACCGGCGCGCATCTTAATCTTAACATTTACGAAAACAACACCGCGGTCAATCCGCTGAACTACTTCAAATGATAACTAACCGAAAGGATATAATATATGCCAACCGAGAGACAGAAAAAAATACGCAACTTCTCAATAATCGCACATATTGATCACGGCAAATCAACCCTCGCTGACCGTATACTTGAATACACGCGAACAGTCGCTACGCGAGATATGGAAGCACAGCTTCTTGACAATATGGATCTTGAGCGCGAGCGCGGTATTACAATAAAAGCGCGTGCCGTCAAGCTCGATTATCATGCCCCTGACGGCGAGCAGTATACCCTTAATCTCATCGATACCCCCGGTCACGTTGACTTCGGTTACGAGGTTTCGCGTTCACTCAATGCCTGCGAGGGCGCACTGCTTATCGTTGACTCAACGCAAGGTGTCGAAGCACAGACGCTCGCCAACGCATACCTTGCAATTGACAACAATCTTGAGATCGTTCCCGTCATCAACAAAATTGATCTCCCCTCTGCGGACGTTGAAAAGGTACGCGCTGAGATAGAGGATATCATCGGTATTCCTGCTGACGGATGCCCTGCGGTTTCCGCGAAAGTGGGACTCAATATTGATCAGGTACTCGACAAAATAATATCCGATATACCCTGCCCCACCGGGGACGAAAACGCGCCGCTCCGCTGTCTCATTTTCGACTCGTACTACGACAGTTATCTCGGAGTTGTCGTTAACATACGTGTTGTTGAGGGTACACTTCGCGCGGGCGACCGAATCAAGCTTATGAGTACAGGCGCGGAATTTGACATTGTCGATGTCGGTTACCTGGATGCGTTCGGACTGAAGTCCGGTGAGTTCCTTTCCGCCGGTGACGTCGGATACCTCACCGCAAGTATAAAATCGGTAGGCGATACCCGTGTCGGAGATACTGTTACTCTCGCAAACAATCCTGCGGACGAGCCGCTTCCCGGATTTAAAGAAGTTCGCCCTATGGTATTTGCCGGTATTTATCCGGCAGACGGTGCTCGATACGGGGACCTAAAGGATGCGCTTGAAAAGCTGCAGTTAAATGATGCGGCGCTTACATTCGAGGCGGAGACCTCTGCGGCACTCGGCTTCGGCTTCCGCTGCGGATTTTTGGGACTGCTCCATATGGAGATAATCGAAGAACGCCTTGAACGTGAATTCAATCTCGACTTAATCACCACCGCGCCGAGCGTTATATACAACATCGACCTAAAAAACGGCGAGCAGGTACGAATTGATAACCCGTCGAACTACCCACCGTCCGACACTATTAAAACGGCGTACGAGCCTGTTGTAAAGAGCAGTATTATTACCCCAACCGAGTTTGTCGGTGGAATTATGGATCTTTGTCAGGACCGCCGCGGCACC
>JAFQVU010000176.1 GCA_017407885.1 Clostridia bacterium | reverse complement strand
GGCAAGGTTCCGGGTGCCAAGACTGTTGCCGACGTCCGCAAGTTCTATGAATCCAAGGTACCGCTCAACCGCGGCTGCTTCCCCGCAGACGTTGCACGCGCAATGATGTACGCGATCGAGCAGAAGTACGAGACCGGTCAGGCTATCCCCGTAACCGGCGGACAGATCATGCTTCACTAATCGGAGGACATAATGGCTACATACGTAAATAACCACATCCATACCGTATACTCCTTCTCGCCCTATACCCCCACTACCGCAGTAGAGGCGGCTAAAAAGAACGGACTTAAGACTGCGGGCATCATGGACCACGACAGCGTCGGCGGCGCACGCGAATTCATCGAGGCGGGCAAGAAGTACGATATGCCCGTTACCGTGGGCGTTGAGTGCCGTGCCGATATGTCAAAGACCGCACTTGCCGGCAAGCGCATCAACAATCCCGACCAGACCTCGGTCGCTTACGTTGCAATGCACGGCATTCCTCATCAGAATATCGAGCACGTAGACTCCTTCTTCGCTCCCCTTCGTCAGCGCAGAAACGTCCGTAACCGCGCAATGTGCGAGAACATCAATAAGCTCACCGCCGCTTACGGCATTACTCTTGATTTCGACCGCGACGTGCTTCCTCTCTCGGTAAGCACGGTTACCGAAAGACACATCCTCTTTGCTCTTGCAAAGAAGATCACCTCGCGCTACTCCACCCCCGAAGAGGTCGTTTCCTTCATCGGCGGTGATATGAATATCGCCCTTTCCGAAAAGGTAAAGAATCAGATCCTCGGCGGAAGAGAGACTCCCGAGTTCTATGAATATGACATACTCGGCGCTCTTAAGGGCAATATGGTAGAAAAGTTCTACATCCCCGCAACCGATGAGCTTCCCGACATCCGCGACTTTATCTCCATGGTACACGAAAACGGCGGCGTTGCCGCTTACGCATATCTCGGTGACGTAGGTGACTCGGTAACGGGTGACAAAAAGGCACAGACCTTTGAGGACAGCTACATTGATCTGCTCTTTGATACCATCGACGAGCTCGGCTTTGATGCGGTCACCTTCATGCCCACCAGAAACACCCCCGAGCAGCTTGATAAGCTGATGGGAATGTGCGCCGAAAAGGGCTTCTTCCAGATCAGCGGCGAGGATATCAACTCTCCCCGTCAGTCCTTCATCTGCAAGGCTTACGAGAACCCCAAGTTCGATCACCTTATCGATGCGGCGTTCAACCTTATCGATTATGAAAACATGGCGGAAACCGACCTTGCCGCAGCAAAGGCAAAGTTTGCGCACATGTTCCGTTCTTGATCACAACAGAAATACCAGAATAACGACAGGAGGTCATAATTATGGTATATTGCTGTAAATGCGGAGTCCAAAATGACGAGAATAACAAGGTCTGTACCGCGTGCGGAGCAGAGCTTGTTAAGCCCGAGCCCGCAGCTTCCGCTTCTCAAAACGTCAACACACAGGAAAAATCATATTACAGCGATCCCGCACCTTCGCGCGACGTGTCGTACGAAAATAAGGGCGAGATCAGCACGCTTGCCTTTATAGGCTTGTTCATACTGTTTATGATCCCCGTGGTCGGTCTTGTTTTTGCCATCGTATGGGCGTGCAACGGAACTACAAACAAGACTCTGGTGAACTTCTCGCGTGCAAGTCTTGTAGTAATGGCGATAGGTGCCGTGTTTACGATAATTATTGCAGTTATTACGTTTGTTATCCTCGGCTTCGGTATCACCGATACGATAGTGACACACTCCGCAGAGGCACTGCGCGAGCTTGAAGGAATCAACGTTAATCTGCACTGAGGTGAAATCAATGACTTATTGTTACAAATGCGGAGCAAAGCTTGACGAGGGAACGATATTTTGCCCCTCATGCGGTACAAGACAGCCGAATACCGGCTCTAAGTCCGAAAGCGAAGGTAATATTTTTGACAAAGTCAAGGACACAATCAAGGATACTCCCGATTATTCTTCGCAGATCGATCCCCGCGACGTAAATGATAACAAGCTGTTTGCCATCCTTGCATATTTCGGATTGCTCGTGCTTGTTCCGATATTTGCCGCACCCAAAAAATCTCGGTATGCCCGTTTCCATGCAAATCAGGGGCTTGTGCTGATGATCTTTGATGCAGTATATAACGTCATTACGTCTATCATCAATACGGCCTTGGGTC
>JAFQVU010000175.1 GCA_017407885.1 Clostridia bacterium | reverse complement strand
TACTCCCCCTGCGCGAAGCGCAATATAGGACTCCACCTCGGAAGAGCCAAGGAAAGGGGGAGAGCACGAGAGGGGCGAAAACCTGCGGATGATGAGTTGGTTGTCGCCCCTCTCGTATCGTTTCCCCTCTGCCGTGCTCGCACGGCAGAGGACGTCTCCCCGAGCCGCTGTGCGGCGAGGGCGTTCCCTGATGCCGCGAGATGTCGGACGAATAAACAAACAGACCGAGCGGTATTCTGCCGCCCGGTCTTACCGTTTTCATATTCGTGCTGTCAGCGAATCTGTCCCTCTCCCGTGATGAGATATTTACCCGTCGTCAGCGCATCAAGTCCCATTGGACCGCGCGCATGAAGCTTCTGCGTCGATATACCAAGCTCCGCGCCGAATCCGAACTCACCGCCGTCCGTGAAGCGCGTCGATGCGTTGACGTACACCGCCGCCGCATCCACTTCGGCGCGAAAACGCGCGGCGTTCGCCATGTCGCGAGTGATTATCGACTCGCTGTGACCTGTGTTGTAACGGTTAATGTGCGCGATTGCTTCGTCGATGCCAGACACTACCTTCACCGCGAGAATGTAGTCATCGTACTCGGTTGCGTAGTCCTCATCGCTCGCCGCCGCACAGTCGATAATTGCACGTGTACGCTCACATCCGCGGATTTCAAGCGGCTTTCCGTCGAGCGCCGCTACAAACTCACGCAGGAAGTCCGCCGCCTCGTCCTCGTGAACGAGCATGGTCTCAATCGCGTTGCAGACGGACGGACGCGACATCTTCGCGTTGACCGCAACCGTCACGCCGATATCATGGTCGGCAGAGCGGTCAATGTATATGTGACAGTTTCCGGCACCCGTTTCGATGACCGGAACAGTCGCGTTGTCAACCACACTGCGGATAAGTCCCGCACCGCCTCGGGGGACAAGCAGATCGACGAGTCCGCGCATCTTCATGAGCGCCGTCGAGCTTTCGCGTGTCGTGTTGTCAACAAGCGCCAGCGCATCCTCGGGCAGTCCATTCTCCGCAAGCGCACGTCTCATAAGGGAAGCGAGGACGCGGTTGGTCTCAATCGCTTCCTTGCCGCCGCGAAGTATGCAGGCGTTGCCGGTTTTGATGCAGAGTGCCGCCGCATCAACGGTGACGTTTGGGCGTGCCTCGTATATTATCGCCACCACTCCGAGCGGTACGCGGATATGCTCGATAACGAGTCCGTTCGGACGTGTCGTGCGTGTGCCCGAACCAATGGGATCTTCGAGCATGATAAGCTCGCCAAGGCTGTCCGCGATACCGCCGATACGCTTTTCGTCAAGCTTCAGGCGGTCAAGCATCGGCTTTGGCACGCCGTTTTCGTCAGCTTTGGCGAGGTCACATGCGTTTGCGTCTATTATTGCACCGCTCTCGGCACGAAGCAACTCGGCAATGCGCGCGAGGACTGCGTTTTTGGTCTTTGTCGATGCACCGGCAAGCGCGCTCTTCGCCGCATTCGCCGCGGTGCACAGGTCTTTTACATAATCGTATACTTCCATTTGTTTATCCTTTTTATGCATTATTTTCAGCGGACAAGTCCGCATGGGATTTGCAAAAACTATCTGTATATCAACATTATACCACCTTTGTTCTTCAAAGTAAAGATATATTTTGTTGATTTGTCTGTACAAAACCAGTTTTTTGTGATAAAATATATTAAATAGACCATCGAAAGGATTTTACCATGGCTGAATTCAAGACTAACGTCTACCGCATATTTGATAAAGAAAAACTGCCGTATACACCGCACACGTACGAGCACGGGGACGGCGCGGTTGACGGCATGACGCTCGCCGGACTGCTCGGCATCGATCCCGCGCGGATATTTAAAACACTCGTCACCAAGGGCGCAGACCGCAATTATTACGTGTTTGACGTGCCGGTGAACCGCGAGCTTGATTTAAAGAAAGCCGCAAAGGCGGTCGGGGTAAAATCAGTCGAGATGATACCCGTTGCCGACATCAACAAGGTCACCGGATACATCCGTGGCGGCTGTTCACCGATCGGCATGAAGAAAAAATACCGCACCGTCTTTGATGCGACTGCCGAGAATTGCGAGACAATGCTTGTCAGCGCAGGCAAGATCGGCTGGCAGATAGAGGCAAGACCGCACGACCTCGCCCGTCTCTCGGACGCCACGTTCGCGGACATACTTTTAGCTCAGGTGTAATGTACACACGACAAAAACCGCTTGCGTTGCAAGCGGTTTTTTCCATAATAATGCGACCTGATCTATAAGCCGGGTTCTGTCTTGGCGATCATCTATCTTTGCGTACCGTCTCCGGTACGCTCCGCGGCAAGCCGCGTGCCACCCGTGGGTTCTGCCGGGCAGACAGCCGTGAAACACGGATCCCACATGCGGTGTTGCTTCGGATAGGGTTTACAGCGGACCTATGTTGCCATAGGAACTCGTGAGCTCTTACCTCACGTTTCCATCCTTACCGCCCAAACGGACGGCGGTTTATTTCTGTTGCACTTTCCCGGAGGTCACCCTCGGCGGACGTTATCCGTTATCCTGCCCTGTGAAGCCCGGACTTTCCTCGCGGTAATACCTTTCGGCACCATACCGCGCAATCGCCCGATCCGGTCGCAGTAGTATTATACCACACGCAAAGAAAAAAGTCAAGGCAGTATTTCCCTTTATCCCTCTTACATCGCAGATGCCTGCCAAAAACTGCAAAATATTTACACAATGTATATTGCACCGAAATTTTTTATGTGCTATAATATAATGTATTAATAATATTTTGACATATTCTTTCTTTTCATATATAATTCCGATAGTAAGGAGACCAAATCTGATGAGAATCGGGCTTGACGTCGGATCCACTACACTAAAATGCGTGGTACTCGACGACAAAAACAATATAGTCTATAAATCATACAAGCGTCACTTCGCGCAGATTACCGAGGCTACTGCCGCTCTTCTGCGCACTCTCTGCAGTGATGTGCCCGGCGCGGCTGATGCGACCTTGTCGATATCGGGTTCTGCCGGAATGGGTATGGCGGAATCATGCGGTATCGGCTTTGTACAGGAAGTCTACGCGACACGCCTTGCCGTAAAACGGCTGATCCCCGACACAGATGTGGTCATCGAGCTTGGCGGCGAGGATGCAAAGATACTTTACCTCGACGGCACCATGGAAGTGCGCATGAACGGCTCATGCGCAGGCGGAACGGGCGCGTTTATCGACCAGATGGCAACTCTGCTTGCCGTCACCCCCGACGATTTAAACGAGCTCTCACACGGCTGTGAGAAGATATACACCATCGCCTCGCGCTGCGGCGTTTTCGCAAAAAGCGATATCCAGCCGCTCATCAATCAGGGCGCAAAAAAAGAGGACATATCCGCAAGCATTTTTATGGCAGTCGTTAACCAGACTATCGCCGGTCTCGCGCAGGGACGTCCTATCGAGGGCAATGTCGTTTATCTCGGCGGTCCGCTCACGTTTATGGACGGTCTGCGAGACGCTTTTGACAAGGCGCTCGGACTCCACGGAATCTGCCCCGACAATTCCCTCTATTTTGTAGCAATCGGCGCGGCATACGGTGCCGACCTCGCCGCACAAAGCGCAACACTCGGTGAAGCGCTGGAACGGATTTCCGGCTACAAGACCGAGGAGCGCTACCTCTCATGTCCGCCACTCTTCAACAATCAGGCGGAATATGACGAATTCGCCGCACGTCACGCGGCAGATAAGGTTGAATACATCTCCCCCGAAACCTATTCGGGCAAGGCATACATAGGTATTGATGCCGGCTCGACCACGGTCAAGGTGGTCGCAATGAGCGAGGACGGCGACATTCTCTGCTCGCTTTATCGCCCCAACAACGGCAATCCCGTACCTATCATCCGCGAGTTTTTGACGGATTTTTACGAAAAGTATCCGTCCATAGAAATTGTCGGCTCGGCGGTCACCGGATACGGCGAGGAGATTGTCAAAAACGCATTCTCGGTAGATTTCGGCATTGTTGAAACCATGGCTCATTTCTTCGCGGCAAAGAAATTCATGCCGAGCGTTGATTTCATTATCGACATCGGCGGTCAGGACATAAAGTGCTTCAAAATAAGAAACGGCGCGATTGACAACATCTTCCTTAACGAAGCTTGCTCATCCGGATGCGGTTCGTTTCTGCAGACCTTTGCCGGTGCGCTCGGCGTTGATATCGCCGATTTTGCGAAAGCAGGACTTTTCGCGGCGGCACCTGTTGACCTCGGCTCACGCTGTACGGTCTTCATGAACTCGTCCGTAAAGCAGGCACAGAAGGACGGCGCAACGGTTGACAATATCTCGGCAGGACTCTCGATTTCGGTGGTCAAAAACGCGCTTTATAAGGTCATCCGCGCATCGGGCGCAGACTCGCTCGGTGAAAACATCGTCGTTCAAGGCGGTACGTTTCTCAATGACGCAGTGCTCCGCGCATTCGAGCAGGAAATCGGACGGAACGTCGTCCGCCCGAACATTGCAGGACTGATGGGCGCGTACGGCGCGGCGATTTACGCGCGCGACTGCTCTGACGGTGCAACCGCGCTTCTTACCAAAGACAAGCTTGCCGATTTTCGCCACGAGGTCAAGGTAACGACTTGCGGTCTGTGCGAGAACCACTGCCGCCTTACAGTCAACACCTTCGATGGCGGACGAAAATTCATCGGCGGCAACCGCTGTGAGCGTCCCACCGCACGCGGCGGCGCGCTCGAATATTACGACCTCTACGAATACAAGCTCTCTCTGCTTAATTCATATAACGCAAAACCCGAAAATCCGCGTGCGCGAATCGGACTTCCGATGGGGCTCAACATGTATGAGATGCTCCCCTTCTGGCATGCATTCTTTACAAAACTCGGCTTTGAGGTCGTAACCTCACCGAGAAGTGACCGCAAGCTCTACTTAAAAGGTCAGCAGACTATCCCATCCGACACAATATGCTTCCCTGCGAAGCTGCTTCACGGTCACATCGAAGCGCTTATAGACGATGGCGTTGATGCGATATTCTACCCCTGCATGACCTACAATTTCAATGAAAAACTGGGCGATAATCACTACAACTGCCCCGTTGTTGCATACTATCCCGAGGTCATCGGCGCAAACGTACCCAGAGTGCGCGAGACGAAATTCATACAGGATTACATAGGCGTTCATCGCCCGAAGGATTTCGCCCTGAAGATTTATGAGATACTGTCGAAATATTTCGACGGTCTTGACCAAGATGATGTCAAATCGGCATGCAAGGCGGCATACGCCGAGCGCGAAGCGTTTCTCGCACGTGTCCGCGAAAAGGGCGAAGAGTTCATCCGTATAGCCCGTGAGAAAAACATGCCGATCATCGTGCTTTCCGGCAGACCGTACCACGTTGACCCCGAGATAAACCACGGAATCAACCGCCTTATCTGCGAGTGCGGCGCGGCGGTCATCACCGAGGACGCAGTGAGCCACCACGTCGGCAAATTCCCGGTAGGCGTGCTCAATCAGTGGACATACCATTCGCGTCTCTACGCGGCGGCAAAATACATCGGCGGCAAGAACGATATGAACCTCGTACAGCTCGTCTCATTTGGCTGCGGCGTTGATGCCATCACAACGGACGAAGTCCGTTCAATCCTCGAGGACGCCGGCAAAATCTACACACAAATAAAAATAGACGAAATCACCAATCTCGGCGCAGTAAAAATAAGACTTCGCAGTCTCTTCGCGGCATGCGAAGCGAAAGCACGCGAATCAAAATAGACGTAATCCTAGCCAGCGGAGAACGAAGCGACTCCGCGCCCCCTATCCAACATGAACTGTCGCGCATGTAGCGCGGCAGTTCCACAAAACAAAGCGGAGAGCGAAGCGATTACGCGCCCCTTAGCGGTACTCCACCTGCGCAAAGCGCAAAATAGGACTCCACCTCGGAAGAGCCAAGGAAAGGGGGAGAGCACGAGAGGGGCGAAAACCTACGGATGATGAGTTGGTTGTCGCCCCTCTCGTACCCGTCTCCCTCTGCCGCGCTCACGCGGCAGAGGACGCATCCCCGAGCCGTGCAAGCGCGGCGAGGCCGTTCCCCCCCACAAAAATATCCCGAAAGGATAAAGTTCAATGCAACGTATAGAATTCACAAAAGAGATGAAAAAGGACTACACAATCCTTGTTCCAAACATGCTCGGCACACACTTCAAACTGCTGATGCGCGTGTTCAAGAACGAGGGATATAACGTCGAGCTTCTTCAAAACGAGGGACGAAGCGTTGTCGAGACCGGTCTGAAATACGTCCACAACGATACCTGCTATCCCGCCCTGCTCGTTATCGGACAAATGATTGATGCACTTAAAAGCGGAAAATACGACCTTAACAAAACCGCCCTCATCATCACACAGACGGGCGGCGGATGCCGTGCATCAAACTATATCCACCTGCTTCGTAAAGCGCTTGCTAACGCAGGTCTCGGGCATATCCCCGTCATCTCACTGAATATATCGGGGCTTGAAAAAAACAGCGGATTTAAGCTGTCAATCGGTCTGCTACGCCGCCTTATCGCCGCGATGGCATATGGCGACCTCTTGATGCTACTTTCAAATCAGGTGCGCCCGTATGAGCTAATCAAAGGCACAACCGATGCACTCGTTGACCGCTGGGCAGATACGCTGACTTCGCTTTTTGCAAACAGAAAAGGTTTTGCAAAACCCGATATGCGCTCGTATATGCAGAAAATAGCCGCCGACTTCGCGGCTATCCCGACAGAGCGCACAAGCGAGCGCGTCAAAGTCGGCATTGTGGGCGAGATTTATGTGAAATTCTCGTCTCTTGCCAATAATCACCTTGAGGAATTTTTGGCATCCGAGGGGTGCGAGGTCATGGTGCCGGGACTGATGAGTTTCATCCTGTTCAAAGTCGACAACCGTATGGAGGACATCAAGCTGTACGGCGGAAGCCGTGTAAAATTTGCCGTCTGCAAGGTGCTTTTCGACTATCTTGCGGACATGGAAAAATTCATGATAGACATAATAAACGAGCAGGGCATCTTCAAAGCGCCGACCGCTTATGACCACTTGAAATCGCTCGTTGACGGCATCATCGGCTACGGCTCGAAGATGGGCGAGGGGTGGCTGCTTACCGCGGAGATGCTTGAGCTTATCGAGAACGGTTACGGCAATATCGTCTGCGCCCAGCCGTTCGGATGCCTGCCAAACCACATTGTCGGCAAGGGTATGATACGCCGTCTGCGCGAGCTTCATCCCGAATCAAACATCGTGCCGATTGACTACGACCCGGGAGCAACTCGCGTTAATCAGGAGAACCGCATCAAGCTGATGCTCTCCGTTGCACGCGAAAATCTCGCCGCAAAATCGGCACCCGATAACAATAAAGCCGTCTCCGAAACGGACGCACCTGCCAAAAAAGAGCCTGCACTTGTATGATAAAGCTGAAAATTCCCGAAGCCGCAGCAGCCGTTATCGCGGAGCTTGAGCGATGCGGATACGAAGCCTTTGCCGTCGGCGGATGCGTTCGTGACGCGATACTCGGCAGAGAGCCTAACGACTGGGATGTCACCACATTGGCGCATCCCGACAAAACACTTGGAATATTCTCGTCTATCCCGGATTTCAAGGCAATTCCCACGGGAATTGCACATGGGACTGTGACTGTTGTATACCAAAAAACGCCAATCGAGGTCACGACCTACCGTATCGACGGCGAATACTCCGACAGCCGTCACCCCGACAGCGTGAATTTCACCGACAGCATCGCCGCGGACCTCGCACGGCGAGATTTCACCGTCAACGCGATGGCATATTCGGACGGGCGCGGACTTGTTGACCCCTATGGTGGTGTGCGAGACCTCGAAGCAGGAATCATCCGCTGTGTTGGCTCACCGCGCGAGCGCTTTTCGGAAGATGCGCTTCGCATACTCCGCGCGCTCCGTTTTTCTTCGGTGCTCGGTTTTACTGTTGAAGCTGATACCGCAACCGCGGCAATCGAATTAAAATCACTGCTTGCCAATGTTTCGCGCGAGCGTATCGGCGCGGAGACCGCAAAGCTTGTGTGCGGACGTGATGCGGCGCGTGTGGTAGGTGAGTTTCTCCCCGTGATATGCGAGATTCTGCCCGATGCCGATTTCGGTGGAATAGATAAGATATGCGCTTCGCTTGACCGTCTTTCCGAGCCGTCCGTCCCGCTCGCGCTTGCGGCACTCCTTGCCGACAGCGGCGCGAACGCTGGGATGAGTCTGCGTTCACTGCGCCTTGATAATGCAACGATTACACGGTGCTCGGCTATAGTCTCACACCTGCAGGACGAGTTGTACGGCGAGGTAGCGCTCAAACGTCTCTGCCGTGATATCGGATGTGAGGCGGCGCTCGACACGGTACGTCTGCAATGCGCGCGAGGCGAATGTGATGCGAGTCTGATTGATACTCTGCTTAATATTGCAAAGAGGGGCGATTGCGTATCGCTTTCGCAGCTTATGATTGGCGGTGACGAGCTTTTATCGCTCGGCGTTGTCCCGCGCGAGATTGGCAAAATACTCGATGAGTTGCTTGACGGCGTAATAAGCAGCGAGCTTCCAAACGATAAAAAAGCGCTTCTTTGCGAAGCGGAACGTATTATAACCCGAAAGGACACACACAAATGAAAGAAGTACTTCTCTGCAAATACGGCGAGCTTATTTTAAAGGGCGCTAACCGTTCACAATTTGAAAACATGCTCATAAAGGAGCTTCGCACGCGCCTAAAGCGTGCCGGAGACTTTGACGTGTGGTACGCCCAGAGCACGATATATGTTGAGCCGAAGGACGAATTCTGCGACATCGAGCTTGCGCTTGAATACGCGAAAAAGGTATTCGGTCTCGTCTCGATTGACCGCGCGGTGGTCGTCGAAAAGGATATTGAAGCGATAAAAGCGGCGGCGAGAGAGTATCTGCCGCAGTTCCTTCGCGGAGTTACCACCTTTAAGGCGGATGCGAGACGTGCCGACAAGACGTTTCCGATGAAATCCCCCGAGCTGATGCGTGAGGTCGGCGGTGCAGTGCTCGAAGCCTGCCCGAGACTTCGCGTTGACGTGCATGAGCCGGAAGTGACCGTGCGCGTCGAGATACGCGAGCGCGGCGCTTATATCCATGCAGGCGGAGTCAAGGGCGCAGGTGGCATGCCGCTCGGTTCAAGCGGAAAGGGACTTTTACTCCTTTCGGGCGGTATCGACAGTCCCGTTGCCGGCTACATGATGGCAAAACGCGGTGTAACGCTCGAAGCGCTTCACTTTGAGAGCTTCCCTTACACATCCGAGCGCGCCAAAGAAAAGGTACTCGAGCTTGCACGTCTGCTCTGCGAGTATACCACTCACATCAAGGTGCACGTGATATCGCTCACGCATATTCAGGAAGAGCTTCGCCGTGCCTGCGATGAGGACTACTTCACTCTGCTCCTGCGCCGTTATATGATGACGCTCGCCGAGCGTGTCGCACGACGCAACAACTGCCACGCGCTCATCACGGGCGAAAGTCTCGCGCAGGTCGCATCCCAGACAATGAAAGCGATTGAGGTGACCGACAACGCGGTAAACATCCCCGTCTACCGCCCCTGCATCGGACTTGACAAGGAAGAGATTGTCACTATTGCACGCAAGATAAACACCTTCGAGACCTCGATTCTGCCCTATGAGGACTGCTGTACAGTCTTCACCCCCCGCCACCCCAAGACTCGTCCCGAGCTTGAAAAGGTACTCGAGGAAGAAAAGAAGCTCGACTTCGCCGCCCTCTGCGACGAGGCGTTTGAAACGCTCAACACTTATAATATTAGAATTGAGGAGTAACTCTGTTTCCAATCCTGTTTGAGCGCAAATATACCGATTTTAACACAAAAAATCAGTCTCCCCATTCGGGAAGACTGATTTTCTTTATTATTTTGCGTAATCGATCGCGCGACTTTCGCGGATCATATGAACCTTTATCTGTCCGGGGTACTGAAGCTCGCTTTCGATCTTCTGCACGATCTCGCGTGCAATTACGACCATCTGCTCGTCGTTGACCTCTTCCGGCTTGACCGCGATACGTATCTCGCGTCCCGCCTGAATTGCATACGACTTGTCCACTCCGGGGAAGCTGTAAGTAATTTCTTCAAGCTTTTGCAACCGCTTGATGTAATTTTCAAGATCCTCGCGCCTTGCGCCGGGACGTGCCGCCGAGATAGCGTCTGCCGCCTGTACGATGATTGCAGTGATGGTCTGCGGTTCAACATCGTTGTGGTGCGCCTCTATCGCGTGGATAACGTCCTTGTTTTCCTTGAACTTCTTGGCAATGTCAACACCAAGCTGTACGTGAGATCCCTCAATTTCCTGTGTAAGCGCCTTACCGATATCGTGTAAGAGACCGGCACGCTTTGCAAGGGTGCTGTCAACGCCAAGCTCGTCGGCAATTATACCCGAAAGGGTTGCAACCTCGATGGAATGATCGAGTACGTTCTGACCGTAGCTGGTACGGAAACGCAGACGTCCGAGAAGCTTGATAAGCTCTAAGCTGAGTCCGTGAATTCCGGTTTCGTAAGTAGCGCGTTCACCTGCCTGCTTGATCATTGCGTCAACGTCGCGCTTTGCCTTGTCAACCATCTCCTCGATGCGTGCAGGATGGATTCTTCCGTCTGCGATAAGCTTTTCGAGTGCGATACGAGCAACCTCGCGGCGTACCGGATCAAAGCTCGAAAGGGTGATTGCTTCGGGAGTATCGTCGATGATAAGGTCAACGCCGGTCATCGCCTCGATTGCGTGGATATTACGTCCCTCACGGCCGATGATGCGTCCCTTCATTTCGTCGTTCGGCAGTGCGACAACGGAAACGGTAGCTTCGGTGACAGTCTCGGACGCGCAGCGCTGGATCGCGAGCGAAAGAATATTCTTTGCCTTCTGGTCTGCCTCCTCCTTGAACTGAGCTTCATATTCAATAAGCTTCTGCGCGGTTTCGTGTTTAACCTCGTCATCGATACGGGAAACGATCTGCGCCTTTGCTTCTTCTGCGGTAAGTCCCGCGATTTTTTCAAGTGTTTCGAGATGCTTTGCCTTTATGGCATCGATCTCGGCGCGGACCTCATCCGCTTCCTTCAGCTTTTTATTAAGCTGCTCTTCCTTAGCTTCGAGATTTTCTATCTTACTCTCGATCTGCTCTTCCTTCTTGGAAATGCGGCTCTCCATTTTGGAAAGCTCACTTCTGCGCTCTTTGATCTCGCGCTCTGCGTCGTTTCTCTGACGAAGAATTTCTTCTTTTGCTTCGATCAAAGCTTCCTTTTTCTTGCTCTCGGCGGTACGCTCGCCGTCTTCAATGATCTTTCGTGCCTGTTCCTCGGCGGAACCGATCTCAGCCTCGCCGACTTTCTTTCTGTATGTTATACCGAAAAACACACCGAGCGGTAATGTTACCAAAACGGTGATAATAACACTGATGATTATTTCAAGCAATGTGTAGAACACCTCCTTATTGTTTAGTTTTGAATTTTATTTTTGATGCGTTTTATAAATGCAATTATTACAATACCGAATACACTTTCCATCACAAAGTGCAGTAACGGCAGTATATATATTAATTACACATACATATATTTTATACAAAAATCAAGCGTATGTCAAGGGGAAAAGTGCAAATTTAATTAATTTTATTAAAAAATCGTGGGCAAATTTACAAACTCGAAACAGTTTTATATGGGTGGTATGACTCATTTGCGAGAAAAATGTCGGCATATGGAAAATTATATGGAAAAATTTCGGTTTACCTCTTGAAAAATCCGAAAACATGGTGTATAATGATAGTTGCCGGTTGATGCATTCGGGAAAAAGCGGTGACGCTTACCGAAGGAGTAACGCTCTCAG
>JAFQVU010000174.1 GCA_017407885.1 Clostridia bacterium | reverse complement strand
TCCTTCGACGGCGTAAACGGTGAAAACGTCTTTTTCTGCGGAACAACGGGGCTCGGCAAGACGCATCTTTCCACTGCTATAGCCAAAACGCTTATCGAGCGCGGCTTCGACGTGGTGTATGACACCGCGCAGAATATTCTGTCGGATTTCGAGTATGAGCGTTTCGGACGCTCATACGGGGACGATTCCGAATCGCGCACCGATAAATATTTCGACTGCGATCTGCTTATTATCGACGATCTCGGCACGGAAATGACGAATCAATTTACCGTTTCCTGCCTTTACAATATTATTAATACGAGAATCAATCATTCAAAATCAATGCTTATCAGCACAAATCTCACTCAAAACGAGATCCGCGAGCGTTACAGTGACCGTATTACCAGCCGTCTGTTCGGAGATTTTATGGTGATGCGCTTTGTCGGAAAGGATATAAGACTGCAGAAGCTTGGCTGATAATGATTCAAAATCTAAAGTGCTCCCAATTTCAGATTGAATTTTTTATTGACAAACACCGTGTTTTCATGTATCATTAATAATAGAAAATTTAAATAGGAGGAAGCACCTATGAAGGAAATGAAAATGACCTTCCGCCATTACGGTGACGGCGATCCTGTCAGTCTCGAGTATATCTCGCAGATTCCCGGAATGACCGGTATCGTATCGGCGGTTTATGATGTTCCGCCCGGAAAAGAATGGAGCGCAGAAAGTATTGCAAAGGTAAAAAACTCTGCCAATGCACACGGTCTTGCTTTTGAGGTGGTTGAAAGTGTACCCGTACACGAGGATATCAAGCTCGGCAAGCCCTCGCGCGATGAGTATATTGAGGTTTACCGCCGCAATATAAAGAAGCTCGCCGATGCGGGCGTAAAGGTTATCTGCTATAATTTTATGCCGGTATTTGACTGGCTCCGTTCCGACCTTTCGCACAAGAATCCCGACGGCTCGACCTGTCTTATTTACCGTGACGCAGAGGTTCTTGCAATGGATCCCAATACCAAGAAGCTTTCGCTTCCCGGTTGGGATGAAAGCTATACTCAGGACGGACTTCGTGCCCTGCTTGCAGAGTATAAGGCAGTTGATGAGGAAAAGCTTTGGGAGAACATGAGCTACTTCTTACACGGGATTATACCCGTTTGCGAGGAGAGCGGTATCAAAATGGCTATCCATCCGGACGATCCGCCGTGGGGTATCTTCGGTCTTCCGCGTGTTATCACGAATGCGAAGAATCTCGAGCGTTTCTGCAAGCTGGTTGACAGCGAGTGCAACGGCTTAACACTTTGTACCGGTTCACTCGGCGTTGATCCTAACAACAATGTCGTTGACATGATTCGTCATTTCGGCGCAATGAAGCGTATTCACTTCTTGCATGCGCGCAACATCAAGATTACCGGTCCGCGTGATTTCAATGAAACGGGACACCTCAGCGAGAACGGTTCGCTTGATATGTACGAAGTGCTCAAGGCGGCATGGGACGTCGATTTCGACGGCTACATCCGTCCCGACCACGGTCGTATGATCTGGGGCGAATCGGGCAGACCCGGTTACGGTCTCTATGACCGCGCACTCGGTGCCGTTTATCTTAACGGTATCTGGGAAGCAATCAATAAGGAAAACAGATAAAACAAACTCCGCACAGGTGCATGCCTGTGCGGAGTTTTTATGTGTAAATTAATAATTGCGGCGACGAAGCTCGTTTGCCGCTGTGACGATCTCGCTGTCATTGGTGAAATTCTTGCGGTAGACTTCAAGGATATATTTGCCGGAATACCCCGTTGCCTCAATGGTAGATATGACATTATCCACATCAAGCTCTCCGGCGTAGGGAAGACGGCATTCGCCGTCAGCCCAGTCGTTTATGTGTACATGCGAGATGTCACGTCCCATGGCATTGATCATTCGGTAGGGATCGTATCCGCCGCGCACTGCCTGCTTTAAGTCAAACACGAATTTTATTTTACTCTCTCCAAACCGTTCATGTAACTCGCGCATGAACTCCGGGTTGCCTGCCCGTGCGGTGGATACATTTT
Organism: Clostridia bacterium; assembly: GCA_017407885.1. The sequence continues at coordinate 913 of JAFQVU010000174.1, read as the reverse complement.
CATGGGCGAGCGTTACGCCTTCCTCTTTTGCCGCATCCATGAGCATTGCGAGCACGTCGCAGTAGTTGTCGATGCCGAAAAAGGGGGCTTTTGTTGAGTCGCCGTGGAAGACAAAGTAATCTGCGCCGAGGTATGCGGCGGCATGGAGATACTTTTTGTAGAAGAAATCGATACTGTCACGGGCACGTTTTTTGTAGGCGGAGAAGAAAAACATGTATTCAAATCCCGAGGTGAAGGGATGAATGGCATTTATTTTTACGCCGTTTTCACGACACACTTCCGCTATACGCGACAGGTATGGCTCATCAAGCTCCGAAAAGGAGTTCATGAATATCTCGATATTTTTAAATCCGAGCGAGATACACTTTTTTATGGAGTCAAGCGTTTCCTCGGGATAAAAGCAGGCGCTTGACAGTCCGATACGCGAATTTTCCGTGTTGATCTCTCCTTACATTTGAAAATTCCGCCGCGGTTTCCACAAACCGATTGATGACGCGGCGAGGGATATATGGTATAATTATAGCAGTACTATTATATAGGGGGATTAACTATGAAAAAACTATTGCCATGCCGTATATCAATGGCAGTATTAAAATACGGACTTGCCGTGGTTTCGGCGGTGCTTATATACATAGCGTTTACAACCGCATCCCTTGACGCATACGACGCCGCACGGCTCCATGTGTTGTTTGTTGAAGAAATGGAGCATGCATTGATGTCGCTGCTGCTGATCATCGCCGGTGCGGTACTGCTTGATATTGCTATATCAAAACGGTAAGTTACCAACGAAGAATCTATTCCTCATATTCCGCCAATATCTGCGGAAGACGTAGCATAATTTCGTCAGTGCGCAGCTTGTCCGCCGCATATTGCTTGCGTAAAAGGTCTGCCGGAATGAAGTCATCGTATTTTT
>JAFQVU010000173.1 GCA_017407885.1 Clostridia bacterium | reverse complement strand
TAGCGGTTATAATATTGTCATTTGGAGTGATGCCCGATGAAATATTGGTGGTACTTGCCGTGCCGCACGAAGTAAGAGTGAGCGCGAGAAGAATGAATAGGGAAGCGATACGTTTCATAAGAATGCTCCTTTTTACTATTTAGAAATTTAGGAAATCTTCTGCATATTTGACGTAATAAATAAAAATAAGTTCCAAAGCTCACAAAAAATCCTATCTCCGAAACCAGAGATAGGATTTTTATTTTAAATATTATTCAACAACAAATATGAATGGGTAAACGTCCTGACCGCCGTCAGCAGTGTAGAACTCAACATCCGGGTATTTGAATGAAACCCATTCTTCAAGTGCCGCAACATCTTCGTCGGATGCATCCTTACCTATAAAGGCTGTGACGAGGTACGCTTCTTCGCTTAACATTTTGTCAAGCAGCGACGTCGCAGATTCGATCATATCCTTGCAGGAGACCTTCATTTCCTTGCCAACAAAGCCGATATAGTCACCGCATTCGATGTGAACACCGTCAAGATCTGCGTTGCGTATCGCGGGGGAGATAAGACCGGTTGATACCATCGACATAGCCTCGTTGAAGGTTGCCGAGATTTTTTCGGGATCTCCCGACTGGAAGTTCATTGCGGATATCGCCGCATATCCCATGCCGAGATCCTTACTCTCGATTACGTGAATCTCTCCGCCGTTATAAAGCTGTGCCGCTTGTTTTGCCGCCATAATAATGTTTCCGTTATTTGGGAAAACGAACATGTGAGCGGCTCCGACTTCCTCAAATGCTTCAAGGAAATCCTGCGCGGATGGGTTTTGAGTCTGTCCGCCGTGAACCACATAATCAACGCCAAGCTCGCGGAAGAGGCTTTCGATTCCGTCACCCAAAGCGACGGCAACGGTGCCGAATTCTTTATTCGAGCGCGGTTTTTTAGACTCGTGTTCATCCGAAAGATTAGAGTGCTGTACGCTCATATTCTCGATTTTAACAGTCAGAAACTCACCGTACTTGCGGCAAAATTCGAGAACACGCTCGGGAGTTTTCGTGTGAACGTGTATTTTTATTATACTGCCGGTTTTGAATGCAACGATCGAGTCGCCGATACCGCCGATGAAATCCTTAACGATACTTTCATCGAAAGCTTCAATATCGCATTTGGAATTTTGAAGCTGAAGGAGTAATTCGGTACAGTAACCATAAGTCATTTCGCTGTCGGGACCGAACGCGGAAAAATCAATTGTAGCGGTTTTAGGCGCTGGAAGTTCAATGTCGGTGTCAATTTCCTCACCGATCAGTATTTTATAACAGCCCTGCATAATGTAGAAAAGTCCTGCGCCGCCGCTGTCAACGACACCGGCTTCCTTGAGCTGTGCTAACAGTTCAGGTGTGCGCTGAAGGGAAGAGTACATCTCTTTTATAAGATCAGAGAAAATCCCTTCGACTGTGCTGTTTTCATCAACGCGTGAGGTCGCGTATTCAACCGACTCACGTGCAACGGTAAGAATAGTGCCTTCAGTCGGTTTCATTACGGAAGCGTATGCCTGCTTAACACCGGTTTTGAGAGCTTCGGCTACTATAACGCAGTTCGCATCCTTGTGCCCGGAAAAGCCCTTTGCCATTCCGTCAAAGAACTGGGAAAGGATAACACCGGAGTTACCTCTTGCACCGAGAAGCATTCCTTGCGAAAGCTTCGCTGATACAAAAGCAAGGTCATCGTTGTCAACTCCTGCTATAGCGGCCACGCCGCCCTCTATAGTCATGCACATATTATCGCCGGTATCACCGTCGGGAACGGGGAACACATTGAGGTTGTTAACCTCTTCGGCATTTGCACGAAGCTGTGCCGCTCCGCCTCTGACCATGTTTGCGAAGACTTTGCCGTCAAGCGTTTTTTCGTTGACTGCTTCGTTTGCGGCGGTGAGGTCGGCAAGCATCTGCTTGGTTTCATTAATCATAGTAATATCCATACCTTTGAAAGTACAAAGGCTTCCTTATTGTAGATAAATGATCAGTCGTTACGTGTGTCGCCCCAGAAGAAGAGTGCGACTGTGCCGGGACCTGCGTGGCTGCCGATTGTAGTACCGATGCTGTTTATGAGCACCTTGCCGTTAAGATTCGGGAAAGCCGTCTCGACAAGATCGGCTACTGCGCGAGCATCTTCGATGCATGCAGAGTGACAAATGTAACATTTACCGCTGTAATCAAGACGGTCGTCCGCATACTGCTTCATCATTTCGACAATACGATTGATGACACGCTTTTTCGGGCGGATCTTTTCACGCGGAATGAGCCTTCCGCTAATGTCAACATTGAGAAGTGGACAGATACCGAGAATACCGCCGATAGCGCCGGCAGTTTTTGAAACACGCCCGCCCTTGACATAAAATGTGAGATCAGAGGAGAAGAACCAATGATGGAGACGCAGACGGTTGGCTTCTGCCCAGTCAGCAAGCTCATCAAGTCCCATGCCCTCATCACGGAGATCTGCGAGTTTATCCATGAAAAGGCCGTAACCGGAAGCCGCCGCAAGAGAGTCAACAACGCGAATCTTGCGCTCAGGGTATTTTTCCATACAAGCCTTTGCCGCATTTCTCGCGGACTGAACAGTACCGGAAAGTCCCGAAGAGAGGGAAACATGGAGAATGTCTTTTCCCTGCTCGAGGAATTTTTCAAAATAAGTTGTATATTCGCCAACACTTATTTGGGATGTTTTAGTGTCGGCTCCGTTTACCATAGCGGCGTAAAATTCGTCAAACGGCATTGAACGACCAAGGTCATCCGGGTATTCTATGCCATCCATGAAGTAGTGAAAGCATATATAAGAGATGTCACGGGAGACAAAGTGCTCGTGTGAAAGATCTGCTGTAGAGCAGCAGCTTAAAACATAATTTTGCATAATTTTATCCT
>JAFQVU010000172.1 GCA_017407885.1 Clostridia bacterium | reverse complement strand
CGTGCCTCACTTCTTTGTACTTACTTCCATCTCTTGTTGTTCAATTTTCAAAGACCATTGCTTGCTGTCTCCTTCTCAGGCGACTCGATTATTATATCATATCTCAGCCTGCCTGTCAAGAGGTTTCTCTAAAGTTTTTTCAAACTTTTTTCATCCCCCCTTGCGGGACAGCTTTAATAGTATAGCATACTTGCTTGCGTTTGTCAACACCTTTTTTGCATTTTTTTAAGGTTTGTCGATTTAATATACAATTTGTTCATAATATTTCACTTTCATGTACAATTCGCACACTTTGTGTTAAATAAAAAGTTTTTATCGAAAAACTATTTATTTTATTCTCATTTTCTGCTATAATATATTAAATGAAAGGAATTGCGCCATGACATATCTTGAACTTCTTAAACGCTTGACCGATATCGGTGCTGACGCTCCATCACACGAATCCGCTGAAATGATTCGAGTACTCTGTGGTAAACCTCGCGAATGGTGCCTCGCCAATCGAACTGCGGATTTGCCACAAGCTGTAGACAGCGCTCTCGAAATGCGCGCACAGGGGATTCCGATTCAATATGTACTCGGCGAGGCATGGTTTTACGGCAATCGCTTCATTGTATCGCCCGACTGTCTCATTCCCCAGCCGGACACAGAACACTGCGTCTCATTCGCGCTGCTGCACTTAAAAAATGGCGATAGGGTTCTCGACCTTTGCACCGGCAGCGGATGCATCGCTATATCTATATTGAAAGAAAACACGTCAGTGTGCGGCACTGCCGTCGACATTTCGGCACCTGCGCTTGAGATTGCACGCCGCAATGCGCTCGAAAACGGCGTTGCCGATAGACTTACATTTTTGAAATCGGACGTGCTTTCCGATGATATTTCAAACCTTATCGCATCTGCGGATGTAATAGTGTCAAATCCGCCGTATATCAACACAAATGTAATCCCCACTCTTTCCAAAGAAGTGCAGTGCGAACCGTCACTTGCGCTTGACGGCGGAGCTGACGGCATGGATTTCTACCGTCACTTTATAAAAAATCTTACAAAGCACATGAAACCGTCAGCAGTAATGATACTCGAAATCGGGTACGACCAATCGGATAGAATTTTGGCGCTCTGTCAAATAGAGGGACTCGTTTGCCGCTTGCACCGTGATTTCGGCGGCAACATCCGCGTTGCCGAGATTAGTGGCAATTTACAGAATTGATAATAGAATATTATTATATTAATAAATTTCAGGAGAATTTTTATGTCAAAGATTACCCTTCTCTGCCTTTTTGGCGGAAAATCTTCGGAATATGAGGTCTCGCTCATTTCCGCGCACTCAATACTCTCAAATATAGACCGTGAAAAATACGATGTAGTAACCGTCGGCATCACAAAGCAGGGCGATTGGTATAACTACACCGGAGATATCGACTCCATAAAGGACGGCACATGGTGCAAAAACGCATCCGCGCTCAACAAAGCCGCCCTCTCGCCTTCCCCGTCCGATTCGGCACTCCTCATTTTTACGGACGACAACCGCGTAAAGCATATACATATTGATGCCGTTTTCCCCATCATGCACGGCGCGAACGCCGAGGACGGCACCCTGCAGGGACTCCTTAAATTGAGTGGAATCCCATTTGTCGGATGCGGATGTGCGACCTCCGCAATCGGTATGGACAAAGGCTTCACCAAGCTCGTGCTTGACCAATATGACATTCCTCAGGCAAAATGCGAAATCATCGACAGATTCAGTTTAACGAACGACATTGACAGTGTCGTTGATGCCTGCGAGGGTATCGGTGGATATCCGCTGTTCGTAAAGCCGGCAAACGCAGGCTCATCGGTCGGCGCATCAAAGGCTAACAACCGCGACGGGCTTATCGCGGCTCTGACACTTGCCGCAGAGCATGACAGCAAGATAATAGTTGAAGAGTACATAACCGGCAAGGAGATTGAAGTCGCAGTTATGGGCAACGGTGACTATACTGCCTCCACATGCGGTCAGATAAACCCGGGCAGTGAGTTCTACGATTACGATGCGAAGTACAGCGCCGACAGTAATTCCTCATGTCTCATTCCGGCGGATATAAAGCCGAAAACCGCAGAGAAGGTACGCGAATACGCAATGAGAATTTGCACTGCACTTGGTGTCACAGGTCTCTCTCGCGTCGATTTCTTTGTTACCGAAGATGACAAGATTATTTTCAACGAAATAAACACCCTTCCCGGATTTACGCAGATAAGCATGTACCCCAAGCTTTTCATGCACGACGGAATGACATATTCCGAAATCATAGACCGTCTTATCACACTCGCTTTAACAAAGGAGAATTAAGTTATGATAGGTATTTTCGACAGCGGACTCGGTGGGCTCAGCGCCCTAAAAGAGGTGCGCCGTCTGATGCCGCATGAGGACATTATCTATTTCGGCGACACCGGACGTGTCCCCTACGGTACGCGTTCAAAGGAAACAATCATCAAATATTCTCTACAGGACATGAAATTTCTCGCGTCGCACAATATTGATGCCGTGATGGTAGCATGCGGAACAGCAAGTTCGAATGCGCTTGACATTCTGCGAGGTGAGTACCCAAGCATCCCGATAATCGGAGTTATCGATGCAGGTGCTCGCGCCGCGGCAAAAGCTACAAAAAATAAAATCATAGGCATTGCCGGCACGCCGTCAACAATCGGAAGCCGCGCGTTTGAAACTGCGCTTTGTGAGATAGATTCGAGCTTTAATACCGTTTCTGCCGCATGTCCGCTGTTTGTACCGCTCGTTGAAAACGGTTTTGTCTCGCCTGACGAGGAGATAACACGGCTCGCCGCAAAAATACATCTAAAAACCATCATCGAATCAGGTGCTGACACTCTCATTCTCGGATGCACGCATTACCCGATAATCGCAGAAGCTATCTCGAAGGTAGTCCCCGGAACGGCGCTCATAAACGTAGGCGCCGCCGCGGCCGAGGAAGTGCGTGATATCATCGCAGAACGCACCGTTGATACATCACACATCGGTAAAGTGGAATACTTCGTCAGCGACGAGCCGCAGGGATTTGAGCGTATAGCGTCGATATTCCTCGGCGAGGAGATTACCGACAAGGTTACAAGAATAGATATCGATAGGTATTGAT
>JAFQVU010000171.1 GCA_017407885.1 Clostridia bacterium | reverse complement strand
ATCGGCTCGCGGCCCTCGGTGCCGCTTATGTCAACGACGTGAATAATCAGTCGGCAGCGGTCAAAATGGCGAAGGAAGTCGTGCCCGAGACCTGCGCCCTCTGCAGCGCCCTCAATGAGTCCCGGAATATCTGCAAGCACGAAGCCCTTTCCCTCTCCGGTCTTAACCACACCAAGCTGCGGCTGAAGAGTCGTAAAATGATAATTTGCGATCTTCGGTTTCGCCGAGCTCACAACCGAAAGAAGTGAGGATTTTCCGACGTTCGGGAATCCGACAAGTCCGACATCTGCAAGCATTTTAAGCTCCAATGTGACGTCCATCTCCTCGCCCTTGAGTCCCGGCTTTGCAAAGCGCGGAATCTGACGTGTAGGTGTCGCAAAATGACGGTTGCCCCATCCGCCGCGCCCGCCCTTCAATGCGGTATACGGCTCACAGTCGGACATATCCTTGATTATACGCCCCGTCTGTGCATCTCTGATAACTGTTCCAGGCGGAACAAGGATTACGGTGTCCTCACCGTTCTTACCGTGAAATTTTTCCGTACCGCCGTCACCGCCGTTTTCGGCGATGAATTTACGCTTGTAACGAAAAGCAAGAAGCGTATTCGTTCCCTCGTCAATTTTAAAAACGATGTTGCCGCCCGTACCGCCGTCTCCACCGGACGGTCCGCCCTCGGCAACGTATTTCTCGCGGTGAAACGCGACACATCCGTTTCCGCCGTTTCCTGCTTTTATGTGTATTGTAACGTTATCTATAAACATTGTTGTCCTCCTGAAATTATAGCTTGAAGCCGAACGGAAGAAGCTGTGCAAGCGTGTATTCGCGCACCTCTCCATCGGCAGATGCGCAGTACACTTCCACGTTGCCAAACTCCGACAATGCCTGACGGCAAATACCACACGGTGTTATATCCGCAGATTCTCCCACACATGCAACCGCGAGAAATTTTCGTTCCCCTGCCGCAAGTGCCGCACCAAGCGCCACACGCTCGGCACACGTCCCTGCGCCGAATGATGCGTTCTCAAAATTGCATCCCGTATATATCTTACCGCTTGAAGTTAAAATCGCCGCGCCCACCTTGTAGCTTGAATACGGCGCATACGCATTTTCGCGCGCATTTTTTGCGGCTTCAATCAAAGTATTTCTAATATTGTTTTCCATCATTCACTCACCATTTTTACGAGTGTGTCCTCATCAATAACGGCAACTCCAAGCGACTCTGCTTTAGTAAGCTTCGAGCCTGCATCGCTTCCGGCGACCACATATGTCGTCTTTTTCGATACAGATGACGACACCTTTCCGCCATGTGCTTCGATAAGCGCCGCCGCTTCGTCACGTTTCATTGTAGGAAGCGTGCCGGTGAGTACAAATGTCATGCCGTCAAGCTTCTCACTCTTTTGCTGTGACTCGTAAACGGTCACAACTCCGTGTTCTTTAAGCTCATCTATTATCTCGCGTGTTTTTGAATGTGAGAAGAAATCAACAACATACCGCGCAGTAATCTCACCAACATCTTCGACATCGCAAAGAGATTCAATATCCGCACCAAACAGCGCCTCTATGTCGCCAAATTTTGCCGCAAGCACCTGCGCCGCTTTTGCCCCAACCTGACGAATGCCGAGTGCATAGATGAGTCTCGCAAGCCCCGCGGATTTCGATGCTTCTATTGCGGCAATAAGGTTTTCCGCGCTCTTTTTGCCCATACGTTCGAGTGGGATAAGCTGTTCTTCCCTGAGAGTATAAATATCGGCAACGGTTTTAACAAGTCCCTCGGAATGAAGAAGCGCAAGAAGCGACTTGCCGAGTCCGTCAATATCCATCGCATCCTTGGAAGCGAAGTGCTCAAGATTACGAAGAAGCTGTGCCGGACACGCCGAATTTGTACAGCGGTACGCCGCACTTCCGGACTGCGTTTCATCGTCAGCATCCGCAACTATGCGCTCACCGCACGACGGACAAAATTCAGGCATATCGAAATGCCGCTCACTGCCGTCACGCTTTTCTTTTACGACAGACACGACCTCAGGTATTATGTCGCCGGCTTTTCTGACAATAACCGTATCACCGAGCATAATGTCGCGCTCACGGATAAAATCAAGATTATGAAGCGTTGCACGTGACACCGTAGTACCGGCAAGCTGCACCGGTTCGAGCACTGCATTAGGCGTAAGCACACCAGTTCTGCCAACCTGTATCACGATATCATGAAGTCTCGTCGGCTTTTCCTCAGGGGGATATTTATAAGCTACCGCCCACTTCGGCGTGGACGTGGTTTCACCTATCTCAGTGCGAAGAGCGAGTGAATTGACCTTGATAACAGCGCCGTCGATTCCGTACGGGAGTCCATCACGTGCGGCACCGATGCGCTCTATTGCAGCAATAACTTCATCTGCCGTTTTCACCACACTGTATTCCGGAATAACTGTAAAGCCTACCGTTTTAAGCCAATTGAGACTTTCGCTGTGTGTTGCAAATTCCTTTGTACCCGTCTGATAGTTGAACACGAAAATATCAAGTCCGCGCGAGGCGGTTATTTTCGAGTCAAGCTGACGGAGCGTTCCTGCCGCTGCATTGCGGGGATTAGCGAATAGTGACTCGCCCTCTGCCTCGCGACGTTCATTGAGCTTTTCAAATTTTGCGCGAGACATATAAACCTCGCCGCGCACCTCAACATACGGCTCATCTGTATCTATAGTAAGCGGAATTGTCCTTATAGTGCGTAAATTTTCGGTAATATCCTCGCCGATTTTTCCGCCGCCGCGCGTTCCTCCGCGAATGAATTTGCCGTTCTCATATACAAGCGCAACCGACAAGCCGTCTATTTTGGATTCTACGGTAAACTCGCAGTCAGGGTACGCAGACTTTATTCTTTTTATGAAAGCTCTGACCTCATCATAATCGAACACATCCGAAAGGCTTCCGAGCGGTATGTTATGCACAAATTCCGGAAATTCTTTTACCGCTTCACCTCCGACTCTCTTTGTCGGAGAATTCGGATCGGCAAGCTCGGGGAACTGCTCCTCGAGATTAACAAGCTCGCGGAACATCATATCATAATCATAATCGGAGATCTCGGGCGCATCGAGCACGTAGTAGAGGCGCGAATGGTATTCGAGAAGACGCGCAAGCTCTGCCATGCGTGACGCCGCGGCATTCTGATTCATGTTAGATTCCCTCCGTATTAACAGGCAAAAATGTGATTAAATACATTATACCACAAATTTCCGATAAATAAAAGAGTTTTTGAAAAAATTTTCTTCAAATTCACAGAAAAATCATTGACTTTTTCAGAACAAGTTGGTACAATATAAGTTGATAAAGATCATAATATGATCTTCAATATTAAATATAGTTACATGGAAGGAATATTATCATGAAAACAAAAGCAGTAAGAATTTACGGTGTCAACGACCTCCGTCTTGAGGAATTTGAGCTTCCCGAGATTGCTGACGATGAGGTGCTGGCGCACATTATATCCGACAGTCTTTGCATGTCCTCTCACAAGGCGGCAATGCAGGGCAGCGCGCACAAGCGTATTCCCGATGACTGCGATGTGAACCCCATCATCCTCGGACATGAGTTCTGCGGCGATATCGTCAAGGTCGGTAAAAAGTGGCAGGATAAATTCAAGCCCGGAGAAAAGTTCTCCATTCAGCCTGCTCACAACAGAAACGGCAGTCTCATGGCTCCCGGCTACAGCTACAAATACTGCGGCGGCAACGCTACTTACGTAATCATTCCGGCAGATACTCTTGAAATGGACTGCCTCTTAAAGTATAAGGGCGATGCTTACTTCTATGGCTCTCTCTCCGAGCCTATGAGCTGCATCATCGGCGGCGCTCACGCGAACTACCACACCACAGGCGGCTCGTATGTACACGACATGGGCATCAAAGAAGGCGGCAACGCATGTATTCTCGCAGGCGCAGGCCCGATGGGACTCGGTGCTGTTGACTATCTTATCAGCTGTGACCGTCGTCCTTCCCTTCTCGTTGTAACCGATATCGACACTGCTCGCCTTGAGAGAGCGGCACAGATGGTTACCGTAGAAAAGGCGGCAAAGAACGGCGTTAAGCTTATCTATGTAAACACCGCGCAGTACGAAGATTCTACCGCATATCTGAAGAGCCTCTCCCCCGCGGGTTACGACGATGTATTCGTATTCGCTCCCGTTAAGCCTGTCGTTGAGCAGGGTGATGCAATTCTCGGCAAGGACGGATGCCTCAACTTCTTTGCAGGTCCCACAAAGACCGATTTCTCGGCGATGTTCAACTTCTATAACGTACACTACGCATCGACTCATATCGTCGGCACCAGCGGCGGTAATACCGATGACATGCGTGAAGCAATTGCAATGATGGAAAAGGGACTCATCAATCCTGCGGCAATGATCACTCATGTCTGCGGTCTTGACGCAGTAGCGCAGGCTACTATTGATCTTGATAAGATCCCCGGTGGCAAGAAGCTCTGCTACACCAATATTTCCATGCCTCTGACTGCTATCGCTGATTTCGCTGAGCTTGGTAAGACTGATCCCATGTTCGCCGAGCTTGCACGCATCTGCGAGGCTAACAACGGTCTCTGGTGCGCTGAAGCAGAGAAATATCTGCTCGCAAACGCAAAGGCTATCTGACCCTTTATCAAAGCGGAACATTAACGTTCCGCTTTGTTTAATCTAACCTGCCGACATCGGCAACCCCAATATTAAATACAAAGGAGAATTACCATGTCAATCGAAAATTCCGCTCGTATTACAGCCATTGCCCCCGTACTTCGTATGCTGTGCGGCGAGGGCAAGCCCTGCACTGTAAAATTCACAGAAGGTGCATCTGCCGCGAACGCTCTTGAAATTACCGACGAAAGCATTGATGGGATCAAAGCTGCCTATGATTCATATGTCTCAAAGAACGGCGCAAAGCCTGCAGCCGCAGTTGTTGACGGACTCGGCGTATTCACTGTAAATCTCGCCAAGGAGACCGCAAATCCGCGCCGTCTCGAAGGCAAAATCGCAATCGTTACCGGAAGCGCACAGGGCTTCGGTAAAGGTATCGCCGAGCATATGGCTCTCGAGGGCGCACACGTTGTTGTTGCCGATATGAACGCTGACGGCGCAAAAGCGACTGCTGATGAACTCTGCGCGGCTTATGGTGCTGATGCCGCAATTTCTGTCGGCGCAAACGTATCCGACGAAGCAAGCGTCGAGGCAATGGTTGCGGCATGTGTTGCTGAATTTGGCGGACTTGACGTATTCGTAAACAACGCCGGAATCGTTCGTGCAGGAAGCCTTGAGGAAATGACAAAGGCTAACTTCGAGCTTGTTGCGGCTGTAAACTACACTGCATACTTCCTCTGCGCGAAATATGCTTCTGCTGTCATGAAAACTCAGCGCAAGGTCTGCCCCAACTACCTTGCTGATATTATTGAGATCAACTCGAAATCCGGTCTTGAGGGCTCTAACAAAAACTTTGCATACGCAGGAAGTAAATTCGGCGGTATCGGTCTCACCGAATCCTTCGCACTCGAGCTTGCGCCTTATGGAATTAAAGTAAACGCAATCTGCCCCGGCAACTTCCTTAACGGTCCGCTATGGAGCGATCCCGAAAAGGGACTCTTTGTACAGTACCTCAACGCAGGTAAAGTACCCGGTGCAAAGACTGTTGACGATGTACGCCGTTTCTACGAGGCAAAGGTTCCGCTTAACCGCGGATGCGAGATTAAGGACGTCGCACGTGCTATTCTCTACATAATCGAGCAGGAATACGAAACCGGTCAGGCTATCCCCGTAACCGGCGGACAGGTAATGCTCAAGTAATTGCACACGAAACGAAAGGACAAAAAGTAATGTCTATCGAAAAGCTTATTGACAGTCTTAACGCCGATACTAAAGAGGAGCGTCTTGCCGCACTGCGCGAGATCAAGGTGCTCACCGATAAGGGCGAGCTTCATACCCCGGAAAAGACGGAGTTTGTAAATAATCACATTCACACCACATATTCATTTTCGCCCTACTCCCCCACCAAGGCACTCTACCTTGCATGGCAAAACGGGCTCGGCACCGCCGGAATCATGGATCACGATTCGGTATCCGGCGCAAAGGAGTTCATTGAAGCTGGCGAAATAATCGGCATGCCCGTGACCGTCGGTGCAGAATGCCGCATCGACATGAGCGGTACTGCTCTTAATGGCAAGCGTATCAACAATCCCGACCAGATATCGGTCGCTTATGCGGCAATCCACGGTATTCCTCATCAGATGATCGACCGCTTCGATACATTTTTCGAGACCTATCGCCGCCGCCGCAATCTGCGCAACCTCAAAATGTGCAGAAGAATCAATGAGATCATGGCACCGTATGGCGTAGCTATAGACTTCAAAGCGGACGTACTTCCCCTCTCGAATTCATGGGAAGGCGGTTCTGTCACCGAGCGTCACGTGCTCTTTGCACTCGTAAAGAAACTGACTGCGCGTTATCCCTCCCCGGCTGAAGTGCTCGCATTCCTCGAAAACGATATGGGGCTTGCTCTCTCGGCAAAGGTGCGTGCGCAGATCGCTGACGGAGACAAGACACCGCAGTTCTACGAATACGACATTCTTGGTGCGCTCAAGAGCAATCTCGTTGAGAAGTTCTATATTGATGCAACCGACGAATGTCCCGATGTAACCGAGTACATCGCGCTCTGCCGTGAAACCGGCGCAATCAGCGCATACGCATATCTCGGCGATGTCGGCGACTCCGTAACCGGAGACAAGAAAGCACAGAAGTTCGAGGACGACTACCTTGATCTGCTCATTTCCGAGCTGAAGCGTCTCGGCTTCAACGCAATCACTTACATGCCCTCGCGCAACACACGCGAACAGCTCGAGCGCATGATAAAGCTCTGCAATGACAACGGCTTCTTCCAGATAAGCGGCGAGGATATCAACTCCCCCCGTCAGTCGTTCATTTGCAAGGCAATGGCAGATCCTATGTTTGCTCACCTCACCAATGCGACATATGCGCTTATCGCTCACGAAGAAGCGGCAAGCAAGGATGTCACAAAGGCGATGTTCTGGGGTAAATAAGTAAAATAAAGCGAAAGCCTTCCCAACCGGGAAGGCTTTTACTTCATAATACACTTCAATCAAACGAAACGGTCTGCACTTTAATGCAGACCGTTTTAATATATTATCCTTTTTTATCAAGCAAGCTGACGATGCACAGAACAAGTCCAACTGCAAATGCAATTCGTCCACCATAATATAACAGGTAATTCTCTCCAATGGCAGCGATATCAGGTGCCGCAAATAGGATTTGATGCGCCAAATATTCTGTACATCCGGCAATAATACCGCATATCATAAGTGCAGACCCAAACACAAGCTTTTTCATCTGACAACTCCTTTTGCCGGTTGCATCATCAATTCATAAAACAATACTATGCTTATCTCTTTATCACAAAATGTCTCGGCAAGCCATTATCGTAGAACTGTTCCGCCTCGCCCTGAATGAGCGGGAGAATGTAATCAATACCTGCCTCGGTGATGTTGTTGCCCTCGGCATTGATGTACTCGTCCGGCACCTCGCGGATCTTGTTTGCGATCTGCGCAATATCGCCGCTTTCAACGTGAATTCGGTAAGCATCGCCCGACTCGCGTACATAGCACATCATCTTGCCGGACTCGCCATTTGCCGCCGCCATTACAGCCGCCGCACCAACGCACTGTGACTCGTCAAGGTCAGCCTTCGACGCAATGTGCGAAGCACATCTCTGCATCAGGTTAAGCTCGATCGAGCGTACCTTGCATCCGATGCGGTCACGCACTGCCTGCTCAAGCACCTTACCTGTGCCCGACAGATACTTGTGACCGAATGCATCCGTAGCACCGCTCTGTGTACCCTCGCCGACATATCTGCCGTCAGCAAATCTCACGCCCTCGGAAACCGCAACAACTACGTTGGGATGCTTTTCAAATGCCGCGTTCACATCCGCAATAAACTTATCCATGTCGAACGTACGCTCGGGGAGATAGATAAGGTCGGGAGCTACATCGCAGATACGCTTCGGGAGCGCCGCCGATGCTGTAAGCCAGCCTGCGTCACGTCCCATTATTTCAACGATTGTAACAGCCTTGACGGTATATACTGCGGTGTCGCGGATTATCTCCTGCATAGTTGCGGCGATATACTTTGCCGCGGAACCGAAGCCGGGAGTATGATCTGTTCCGACGAGGTCATTATCAATAGTCTTCGGCACGCCCATCACGCGCATTTCCCAGTCCTTATCGGCAAGATAAGCAGTCAGTTTTGCAACGGTATCCATAGAGTCATTTCCGCCGATATAGAAGAAATAACGGATGTTGTGAGCCTTAAAAAATTCTACAAGTGCCTCATATGTTGCCTTGCCTGCTTCATCGTCAAGCTTGGGAAGCTTTTTACGGCACGAGCCGAGTGCCGCCGCGGGAGTTGCGCAGAGTACGCGAAGATCATCACGGTTAGCAAACACCTCATTAAGATTGCAGATAGTGCCTGCAAGCATCCCCTCAACGCCGTTGAAGGCGCCGTATATGGTATCAATAGCCTCGCAGTCAAATGCGCCCTTGATAACACCCGCAAGTGTAGCATTAATTGCGGCGGTAGGTCCGCCCGACTGACCGACTATAGCATTTCCGTGTAACATTTTTCATTTTCCTCCTGTTGATTTAGGTAGTATTTTATGTTGTGTGTAAAAATCTGCACACCGTATAGAAATATTTTACCATATAATATTATATTTGTCAAGTGAAGATATCAATTAAAAATTGCGCCCTTAACATATTATGCAAGGGCGCGGTGGTTCATTATTTCATTTTATGTGCCTTGTAAAACTCTACATACTGATACAGCATATCGGCAGTTGCTTCAATGCCAAGCCTTGATGAATCGATTGCAAGATCGAAGTTTTCGAGTTTGCCCCATTTCTGTCCGGTGTAGTAGTTGTAGTAGTTCGAGCGTCGCTTGTCGGTTTTAACAATTATATCCTTTGCCTTATCCGGCTTCACGTCGTGAAGCTCTGCGACATGCTCCGCACGGAATTCAAGCGGAGCATAAATAAATATCTTGATAAGATTCGGATAATCACGAAGTACATAGTCCGCACATCTGCCGATGAAAACCGCCGGCCCCTCATTTGCGAGTTCCTTTATTATATCGGACTGAGTTATGAACAGTTTATCATTTATCGGCATGTCAAATGCCACACCTGCGTTTCCGCCCCAGAAAGAACTGCCCATTGCAAGCGTATACAAAAGACTGTTTGTTGCCTTTTCATCGGCTTCACCAAGAACATGATGAGCCATACCGCTCTTCTCTGCCGCAAGTTTTATAAGATCGTTATTATAAAACTTGATTCCAAGCTTCTCGGCGAGTTCTTCGCCAATATGTCTTCCGGCACTGCCGTATTGTCTTCCGATTGTAATGATAAGGTTAGAGTTCATATTCATCCTCCTATATTTGTTATTGGTATTATTATACACTATTTTCTAACAAATTGCAAGAGGTTTTTGCTATTTTTTCAAAATTTATTCAAATACCGTCTCAACCACGCGCTCACATTCCTCGGGCGAATACCGCCAATGTGCTATGTGTCGCTCATCGCTGTGTATGATCGCGCACTTACCATTCTGCGGTGCAAGTCCGCGCTGTGCGTCAATTATTACGAGCTTCACTTTCATCCGCTCTGGGATGATGTTCTTTATGTACACCGCCGCCGTCTGCCCAACGCACACGTCGTCACGATATTCGGCAAGTCCAGCCAAATTCGGTGTTAACTCAACGAAAATACCGTAAGGCTCTACACTTCGCACTACTCCCGTGACCGTCTGCCCCACAGAAAACAGCGACGCATTTTCTTCCCAAGTGCCAAGAAGCTCACGGCGAGTAACAAAAAGTCTTGTCGGAAGTCCTGCGTCGTTCTTTTCAACGGCGCGTACTACTACGCTTATCTGTGCCCCGACCGCCAATCTGTCCGCAGGGTGTGCAATACGCGATACCGACATACAGTCAATAGACAACAGTGAGATAATACCGCATCCGATATCAACGAATGCGCCAAAGCTCTCGAGGTGAGTTATCTTCGTTGGAATTATATCACCGGGAATAAGATCGGATATGTAATTGTT
>JAFQVU010000170.1 GCA_017407885.1 Clostridia bacterium | reverse complement strand
ATAGTGGGCTTACCCTTTACAGTCTTAGCCTCAGCAAAAGCAGCTTCTAGCTCTGAGAAGCTGTGAGCATTTATCACGATAACGTGCCAGCCGAAAGCACGAAACTTTTCATCGTGAGGCATAGGATTCATAACCTCGGTAATAGGACCGTCAATCTGCAAGCCGTTGAGGTCAACAACGAGCGTAAGGTTATCAAGCTTATAGTGTGCGGCAAACATAGCTGCCTCCCAAACCTGTCCCTCCTCGCTCTCGCCGTCGCCAACCGCAGCGTAAACTCGGTAAGAGTCGCCTGACACTTTAGCTGAAAGAGCCATACCGCAAGCGGTAGAGAAGCCAAGTCCAAGAGAGCCCGTGGACATATCCACGCCCGGCACGCCCTTCATATCGGGGTGTCCCTGAAGTCTTGACGCAGTCTTTCTGAGAGTTTTGAGCTCTTCCTTCGGGAAGAAGCCGCGCTCCGCAAGTACGGAATAAAGCGCAGGTGCCGTATGTCCCTTGGAGAGCACAAATCTGTCACGCTCCTCCCAAGCGGGATTTGCAGGGTCGATATTCATCTCTGCAAAATAGAGATACGTGAGCACGTCAGCGATAGACAACGAGCCGCCCGGATGACCGCACGCCGCGTTATAAACAGCCTCGATAATTCCGAGTCTGACGTTGTTCGCCGTTCTTTTCAGGGTTAATTTCTTTGATTGATCCATAGTTCCTCCGAGATTGCACAGTTTTACATTTAATATTTTACTATATAATGCGCGAAAAGTCAACTAATTTTAAATACTATATTTTATGAATTTTGAGGGTGCGCTTTGGCGATTTTTACTATTTTTGTAAAAAAAGAGCCCTGCCGACAAGCCGCGGCAGGACCCTTTTTAACTTGTTACGCTACGGCACGGCCGTCACGTCTTAAAATCTTACTCTGTTGTAATACTGGAAGATGAACATAGGGATTGCTATAACAAGTCCCACTGCGATCATCGCGGTGTTTGCATCTAAAGTACCGATGCTTGCGGTATAATCATAGAAATTCTTAACGAAGAACGCGATACCGATACCGCCTGCTGCCGCGGTGATAATCATCTCAAGATACTTACGAACGAGAAGTGCAAGCACGGTAACACCGAGTGCAACCGCGAGGGATGCGGAGAAATTGCCCTTCGTCATCGAGGTGATCTCAACGAGGAAGATACCGTTGAGGCAGATGTTGTAAACGTCAAAGCCGATGCAGGATACGTAAACCAGATTGTAGATAAGTCTGGACATAACAGCCGCGAAAATACCGACCGCAAGACCGACTGCATAAGCGGGGATAGCGGGAACGACGGTCGCAATCATGGGAGCGAGCCAATAAACCGAAGCAACGAAGCCGACTGCAAAGAGCAGAAGGAAGCGGATAGCGTCGGAAAGGCGTCTTCCGAAAAGACCTACGATAAGACAGATCGCTAACATAGCGATGGGGAATATAACGCCGAGAGAAGCGATGAACTCGTTAAAGGACGCGGTAAAGGGCGCTATCGAGCTCTCGTTCATAACGGAGTTTATGATAGACATAAACATATTAGTCACCTCACAATTTTTATCACATTACATTTTATCATAAAATACCGATAAAGTCAAGCATTTTTTTATTATTTTGCACCGATTATTTTGCACCGATGGTGTCAAGAGTTAAGCGAAGGATAGAGATTGTAAACTGTTTTGCCAAGTTTGTCTGCCATACGTACCGTCTGCGCCGCACCCGAATAAGGCTTAAAAACGTACGCTATCATAATATCGCACCTATGTGCAAGTCGGCTGTTTCTCTCCTTCATACAGCCGTCGGTGTACTCGTCGGCAACGTACTCGATCTCATCAGCATTAGCAAGAGTGTACTCGTAAAGACTGATCTGT
>JAFQVU010000169.1 GCA_017407885.1 Clostridia bacterium | reverse complement strand
CGGACGGCGGTATTAAATACTCCGGCGATCTTGTCAAGTCTATCGCCGCAGGAGCTTCGGTTATCATGATCGGTTCGCTCTTTGCAGGATGCGAGGAATCCCCCGGAACCACAGAAATTTATCAGGGACGTCAGTTCAAGGTATATCGCGGTATGGGATCACTCGCGGCCATGGAAAAGGGATCAAAGGATCGCTATTTCCAGGAAAATTCTCGCAAGCTCGTGCCCGAAGGGGTTGAGGGACGTGTTCCTTACAAGGGACCGCTTTCCGACACTGTATTCCAGCTTATCGGCGGTCTTCGCGCAGGTATGGGTTACTGCGGATGCCCGACAATCGCAGAGCTTCAGGAGCGCGGACAGTTCATTCGCATCACCGGTGCGGGACTTCGCGAATCGCATCCTCATGATATTAACATCACTAAGGAAGCGCCCAACTACTCTGTGCAGAGTGGACTTTAACAGTTATAAAAAGGTCGATATATATAATATACCGACCTTTTTTGTATAAAACTCAAAGGTGTAAAACAATGAAAAACAAACCGAGCATGGTGAACAAAGCACTCGATTACGGCAAATATGATATTCACGAGCAGGAGAAATGTCATAACGAAGGCCTTTTAACCAAAGCAACTAATATTCACATAACGCTGATTACTATACTCCTATTGCTGATTTATTCCTTCTTCGTCGGCATCACTGTTTTCTTTATACTATATGCGCTCAAAGAAATAGGCGTGATCATCGTAGCAGTAACTGGGCTGTTGCTTTTGTATTTCATCCCACTGAGACCGCTTCGGAAAAGACTTACATTTATGCGCAAACTAAAAAGACTTTGTCGGGAGCAAAAGCTCATTTTTGAGAAAAAAAGAGGCATCATTCGCGGATTGAAGCTTAACACAAAAGGCTTTGATTTCACAGTCAGCTCACAGCATGTAATATATTGCGTAAGATTTTACACGCCACGTCGCAGGGCATCGCACATCATTATTTGTGATAAAAATACGATTGCGGTAAGGACAAACATTCATAAGAATCGTTTCAAGCTTGCTCTCGGCATTAACAAAACGCGAGTGAGAAAAATGCCATATAGCTACAATGATATTGTCTGCTCCGGTAATAAACGAGCAGAGAAGGTGCTGTTGGTAAATCCCGTTCCGTACGATATGTTTAAGAAAAATTTAGACGGCTCTGAAATCCCGATAGGAACAGGCGAGAGGATTTTCGATTATGTGCTTTACAACGCCACGGGCTTTCTCAATACGTTGGAAAGGGAATATTAATAAATACATAAATAAAGTCGTTGCGTACATATGACGCAACGACTTTTGTATAGATCAGTTTTCGCTTCTCTCGCCGAGAATATCGCGGTAGTAACGATAAAAGTTTTCGTATTCACCGGCATCAAGTGCATCGCGTATCTTCTGCATAAGCTCATTGTAGAAGTACAAATTATGCAGTACCGCGAGGCGCATACCGAGCGTTTCCTTTGCTTTGAACAGGTGGCGGATATACGAGCGGCTGTAAGCTCTGCAAGCGGGGCATCCGCAGTTTTCGTCTATCGGACGCGGATCGCGTGCGTATTTTTCATTAAGCAGATTCATTTTTCCGTGCCATGTGAAGATGTTTCCGTGACGTGCATTTCGGCTGGGCATTACGCAGTCAAAGAAATCAACGCCGCGGTGTACCGCTTCGAGTATGTTGCAAGGAGTGCCGACTCCCATCAGATAACGCGGTTTATCCTTTGGCATATGCGGCTCAACGACATCAATGGTATCATACATTTCCTCGGCAGATTCTCCAACAGCAAGTCCGCCTATAGCGTATCCGTCGCAGTCAAGCTCGGCTATCTGCTTCATATGATCAACACGAAGATCAGCATAGGTACTGCCTTGATTGATACCGAAAAGCATCTGCTTTTTATTAATTGTTTCGGGAAGGGAATTGAGGCGAGCCATCTCTGTTTTACAGCGAACGAGCCAGCGCGTAGTACGCGCGATTGAATCCTTGGTGTACTTATACTCGGCAGGATTTTCGATACATTCATCAAACGCCATAGCAATCGTCGAGGCGAGGTTTGACTGTATCTGCATAGATTCCTCGGGTCCCATGAAAATACGAGCACCGTCGATATGCGAGGCGAAGCGAACACCTTCTTCAGTAATCTTGCGAAGCTGTGCAAGAGAGAAGACTTGGAATCCGCCTGAGTCGGTAAGGACAGGTTTGTCCCAATTGAAGAATTTATGGATGCCGCCCATATCTGCGATAAGCTTATCGCCCGGACGAAGATGGAGATGATATGTGTTAGAAAGCTCCACCTGACAGTTGACCTCGCGAAGATCCATAGTCGAAATACCGCCCTTGATAGCGGCGCAGGTGCCGACATTCATAAACACCGGTGTCTGTATAGTTCCGTGTACAGTCTCGAACTGTCCGCGGCGTGCATTACCTTCTTGTTTCAATAATGTAAACATTTATTTTTTCCTTTCGGGGTTATATTAAATTCGCTTGAATTGGCGTTCAATCGCTGATTTTGTCATTTCAAATGCCACCGGACGTCCGTGTGGGCACACTTTGATATCATCAAGGGTCAGAAGCTTATCGCATATCCATTTAAGATGTCCGATATCATACTCACGCCCGACCTTTATCGCCGCCTTACATGATGCCTGATAGAGAGCTTTTTCAAAAACGGTATCACGCGTAATTTCAGCGCTTCCCGTACCACTGTTAAGCCGGTCTGCGATGGTTTCAAAAACGTCACGCGCTTGATTAATCTCAAGGCTTACAGGTATAGCGGTTATTGATGCTGTACGCTCTTTTATCTCGAATTCAAAGCCTATACCGCGAATATCATTCTCATATTCCGAAACGGTGGTAATAAGCTGTACTGACATCGGAATGTCAAGCGGCGTCAAGAGCATTTGCTTCGCTACATCTCCGTTTTTTATCTGCTCCATCAGATTGGCGCGCAGTTCCTCGTAGATAATGCGCTCATGTGCGGCATGCTTGTCGATAACCATCACGCGGTCCTCAACCTCAATAAAGAGATATGATAGAAACGCTTCACCGAGGATTTTGTATTCGGGGACTTTTTTTATTACAGGGCGATTTTCACGTACAAGCTCTGTTACGTGCGGATATGATTTAAAATCGGCAATCTGCGGCACATCAGGAAGCGGCGGCTCCGCATCTGCACTTGGCGGTATTTCACCAAAGCGGCGGCGGAACTCTTCGAATTCTTCTGTACTCATCCGAGATGGCTGCTTATCTCGTATGCCGAGCGGAATTCGTGGACTCGAGAGCTGTTCTTCGACCGCAGTTGGCACAGCGTCGAGAATCATTTTCTGCGGTTCAACCGGCACGCCGTCATTTGCACTCATAGTCGAGTCAAGCGTTGGCGGAAGCGGTTCAAGGTATACTTCTTGCTGGCATTTGCCGTCAGACGGTGTATCTCGCTGAACCATTTCATACTGTACCGTCGCCGATTTTAATGCATCGGGAAGAATCCTCGGAGCACTCGGCAGTTCTTGGGGTTCATCGTATGCAGGCGGTGGTGCCATATCTACAATTGAGAGCTGTCCGCGCTTTACATTTCGCTGATTATTATAAATAAGCTTCGGCGCCGGCTCGGAATTTTTCTCCTCAATCGGCACGAATGCGTTGATTTGTTTTGCAAGTTCATAGCTTGCTTCACCTGTGCTCTTTGCACCAAGTGACATTTTTGGGCGTGGAATGTGCCGCTCAAGCGCTCCGCGCACCGCATAGAATACAGCTTCAAAGACCGGCTTTTCCGCTACGAACTTGACTTCCAACTTTGTAGGATGTATATTAACATCAACAAATTCCGGCGGAACATCAACGAAGATTACGCAAGCAGGGAAGCGCGAAGAATCAATATATGATGTATAGCTTTCCTCAAGCGCCGCCTGCAGGCAACGGCTTTTTACGTGTCTTCCGTTTACGTAGAAGATCTGATTTTGACGGCTTCCGTAGTTGTTGTCGGGTGTACCTACGTAACCCCTGACCTCGACCTTGACACTGCCACCGTTATACAGCTTTACATCGCTTCTGTAGTTAAGTTCAATAAGCTTCGCCGCAAAATCAGCGCCACATGCACTGTAAATCGCATGGTGAAGGTTTCCGTCACCGGGGGTATTGTAGCGCATCTTTCCGTCAACTATAAGCGTCATTGCAACTCCGGGATTTGACAGTGCGAGGCGTTCAAAAAGGTCAATAACGTGAGATGCTTCGGTATGATCTTTTTTCAGGAATTTACGTCTTGCCGGTATATTGGCAAAAAGATTTTCAACAATTATAGTTGTACCGTTTGGCATAGGAGCTTCGGATATTTTAGGGGACTCCATTCCGGGGTGCACCTCAAGCTCATGTCCCACCACATCCTCGGGGCGTTTTGAACGTATACGCAGATCTGATACCGCGGCAATTGATGCAAGCGCTTCTCCGCGAAATCCGAGTGTCATAATAGCGGCAATATCCTCGGATGTGCGTATTTTACTTGTAGCATTGCGCATTATCGCAAGGGGCAGATCCTCTTTAGCGATACCGCATCCGTTGTCACTGCATCTGATAAGCGAGATGCCGCCGTTCTGAATTTCTACTGTAACCTTTGTCGCCCCGGCATCTATGGAATTTTCTACAAGCTCTTTTACAACCGAAAGGGGACGTTCTATCATTTCTCCTGCCGCAACAAGTACGGCGGTTTCATAATCAAGCTGACGGATTATTCCCATATCCTGCTCCTTTTTGCAAATTTCGTATATACGCCACGATTAAGACAGCATCTTTTTGAGCTTATACAGCTCATTCATTGCTTCGATTGGGGTTAGAGTATCAAGACTTATCTCACGAATCGTCGAAGCCGCATTCATAGCGAGTATCATCTCAACAGTCATTTCATCTTGTACTTCCGGCTCCTTGGGGGCTTGATGTACCACCTGAACACCGCCAGACTCTATCTCGGCAAGAACTTCTTTTGCACGCTTTATAACCTCATTCGGCACGCCTGCAAGCTTTGCCACCTCGATACCGTAGCTGTCATCCGCCGCACCGCGGACAATTTTACGAAGAAATGTAATATCGTCGCCCTTTTTCTTTGCGGCAATATTGTAATTGACAACCCCCGTGAGTGTTTCCTCAAGCGAGGTCAACTCATGATAGTGGGTAGCAAACAATGTCTTGGCGGACAGCTTCGGGGAAACGGTATATTCGGCGATAGCACGCGCTATAGACATACCGTCATATGTAGATGTTCCGCGTCCGATTTCATCGTATATTATAAGCGATTTTTTTGTAGCGTTTTTGAGTATGTGAGCAACCTCATTCATCTCAAGCATAAAGGTCGACTGACCGCTTGCAAGGTCGTCGGATGCACCTACACGTGTGAAGACTCGGTCACAAATACCGATTTGTGCGCTTCTCGCAGGTACAAACGAGCCTATCTGCGCCATGACGGTAATCAACGCAACTTGACGCATATATGTGGATTTACCAGCCATGTTCGGACCGGTAATTAACATGAGACGGTTATCCGACGTGTCAAGAAGTGTATCGTTCGGAACAAAATAACTGTCGTCCACGAATTTTTCGACAACGGGGTGTCTTCCGTCCTTGATTTCTATTTTATCCGAGGTATCGAGCACAGGTCTGACATATCCGTTTCGTACAGCTACATCGGCAAGGGAAACATAAGCATCGATCTTTGCAATTATCTCGGCGGCAATCTTGATACGTCCGACATTATCGCAGAGCTTCTGGCATACTGCTCTGAACATTTCGTATTCGAGCGTATTCACTCTGTCAGCCGCACCGAGCAGTGTTGCTTCTGTGTCTTTAAGCTCTTGTGTTATGTAACGTTCCGCATTGGCGGTAGTCTGTTTTCTTATGTAGTGCTCGGGAACGAGCGAAATTTGCGAACGGGTTACCTCTATGTAGTAACCGAATACGCGGTTATAGCTTACGCGGAGCTTGGATATCCCTGTTGCGGCGCGCTCACGCTCTTCGAGCGCCTTTATTATCGCGGAAGAATCCTCGACCACACTACGCAGATAATCGACCTCTTCAGATGCGCCGTCACGGATAATTCCGCCCTCTCTTATGGAGAACGGCGGCTCATCTCTAATAGTAGCAAAAAGGACATCATAAAGGTCATCAAGGGGATCGAGCTCCTTTTCAAGGCTCGAAAGTTCCGCCGACCGTGCGCCTGACAAAAGGCGTTTTAATTCGGGCAATATTGCAAAGGTGGAGCGCATCGCTGCGAGATCCTTCGGATTCGCCGTACCGTATACAACCTTGGTCGAAAGGCGTTCGAGGTCGAGTGCTCCTTTAAGAGCAACCGCCAATTCCTCACGAAGCATGAATTCGTCATACAGCTCATTTACCGCATCAAGGCGACGTTCAATATCAAAAAGATTGACAAGCGGAAGCTCAACCCATTTACGAAGCATTCTCGCGCCAAGAGCAGTGCGCGTCTTATCGAGCACCCAAAGAAGTGAGCCTCGTTTTTCCTTGGTGCGCATGGTTTCGGTCAGCTCCAGATTGCGTCTTGTTGAAATATCCATTTCGAGATACTGACCGTCGGTATACACATTCAGCTCCGAAATATAGGATAAGTCTATTTTCTGTGTTTCTGTAAGATACGAGAGCAGTGCACCGATAGCTATAGTAATAGGCAGATTTTGCTCACACGGTGTGTATTTATCGCCATAGCACTCACGAAGCGCTTCGATGCAGTTTTTCTCGTCAAAGCGCGAGGCAACACGCGGTACAGGCATTGCGCCGAGTCTCTTTTCGATAAACGTACCGGCCTCATAAAGTTCAGCAAGCGTGCAGGGAAGCAGGACTTCGCGCGGCATATACACGGAAAGCTCGCTCATCAGGCGTTCATAACGACGCTTGCCGTCAAATTCGGTTGCGTAAAGCTGACCGGTCGAAACGTCCGCAAAGCATACGCCAATACGCTCATCAACTGCCGAAATCGCGGCTATGTAATTGTTCTTCTGGTCCGAAAGCTGACCTGCATCTGTAACAGTACCGGGAGTAATGACACGTATAACCTCGCGCTTCACAAGCCCCTTGGCAAGCGCCGGATCCTCCACCTGCTCACATATAGCGACGCGATAACCTTTTTCAATAAGCTTTCCTATGTACGCATCCGCCGAATGGAAAGGAACACCGCACATCGGCGCACGCTCCGCTTCGCCGCAGTCACGTCCCGTTAAGGTAAGCTCAAGCTCGCGTGATGCAATCTTCGCATCCTCGAAGAACATTTCATAAAAGTCACCGAGTCTATAAAAGAGCAGGGCATCCTTATATTGATTTTTTATTTCAAAATATTGCTGCATCATCGGTGTCATAGTGATGATACCTCTTTCTTTGTTGATTAATTTATTCTGCCGTCACGTATATTCCGTGCCAAACGGAGCATACGTCGCGGCAGAAGCCGCGATTTTGCAGCGATTAATGATGGTGGTGGTCATGACCGCAGCTGCCGCCGCAAGAAGAGCAGTCATGTGAGCAGGGACGCTCACCCGTAATCTGATAGGTGATCTCTGCATTGACCTCGTTCATGAGGACGTTTACCTCTTCCTGTGCCTGCTGATAGGCGAGCATGGTAGGATTTTCGGTGATCTGATGATAAAGCTCATTTATGCGAGCTTCAATTCTCTGAATAAATTCAGTATCCTTTTCAGGCTTCTTGTATTCCTCGGTAAGAGCTGTTGACTGTGCGTTGT
>JAFQVU010000015.1 GCA_017407885.1 Clostridia bacterium | reverse complement strand
GTTTGCATATAACGCAAATATGGGTCAGCAGCAGGATATGTCCATGAAGATCATGACCTGGTCGATGCCGCTTCTTTCGGTTTACATCGCGTTCACCGTCGAAGCAACCATCGGTTCTTACTGGATATTCCGCAACATTCTTGCTACCATACAGACCATCATACTCGCAAAGGTGATGCCGATACCGCGCTTCACCGAGGAAGATTATAAAGCCGCTGAACGTGAGATGAACGTCAAGGAGCCCAAAAAGAAGAAGAGCGGCGACGGAGCTAAAAAGGTCCGCTCACTCCACCGTATTGATGAGGACGACTACGAGGAAGTAAAGCCGGCAGAAAAAAAGAAGCCGGAGCTTAAAGAGAGCGTAAATGAAGAGAATGCACCGAAATTAAAGGACGAAAGTGACCGTCATAAGAAGGACGAGCTTACAACAGAAGATACAAACGGAGAAGACTGCGAATAAGATCTCCGATAAAATAGAAAGGAGCATAACTGTGAAACAGGAGCTTATATTTACCGGCAAAACGGTTGAGCTTGCCCTCGAAGAAGCGGGCGCGAAGCTCGGTTGTGAGCCTGAATCGCTTAATTATGAAGTAATCGAGCAAGGAGGCGGCGGATTCCTCGGAATTGGTGCTACACCTGCTAAAATCAAGGTTGAACACAGTGTTGCGGGAGATGTCGTTGCAAGAGAATTTATTGATACTCTCCTTACAAACATGGAGATACACGCTGATGTTAATATGTCGGCAACTCGCAAGAGTGACCGTCTTATAAGTATCGACGGCGAGGAGGCAGGTGTCCTTATCGGTCACCACGGCGATACGCTTGAAGCGCTTCAGTATCTTACCAATCTCGCCGCAAACAAGCGCGAGGAGGACGAGTCCCGTGATTACGTACATATCACGGTAGATGTTGAAAATTACCGCTCGAAGCGTGAAGCAACACTTCGCGCACTCGCACGCCGTATGGCGGCAAAGGTACAGAAGACGGGTAAGAGCGCGATGCTCGAGCCGATGTCTCCGTACGAGCGCAGAATCATTCATTCCGAGGTTCAGGGAATCGAGGGAGTTTCGACAAATTCGGTAGGTGTTGACTCTAACCGCCGTGTAGTTATCTATCTCGAAAGCGCCGGATTCAGCGTACCCAAGGGTAAGATTGACAAGCCGTCACGCCGCAGTGAGCGTCGTTCAGAAAGAAGAAGATCTAAAGCGAGCGAATACGCAAAGACTGAAAAGAAGAAGCCGGCAGCGCCGCTTTATGATGACGGTGAAAAGATGTCGAGTGAGGAGCTATCCGACCTCATTTCCACCTACGGAACAAGAGAGTCAAAGGAGACCACCGCACGCGAACCCCAAAAGAAGTTCAAGGACTTCGACGAATATCTTAACAGTATTCTCGGCAGTACCGACGAGAAATAATAAAAAGCGGAGCTGTCGTAACAGCTCCGCTTTTTTTCATCATCCCCAAAAAAGGAGAACACCATGCAGAAAACAATAGCCGCCGTGTCAACGGCGTACGGCCGCGGCGGAATCGCCGTGATACGCATTTCCGGCGATGAGGCAATCGCCGTTGCCGATAAAATGTTTCGCGCGGCAAACGGCAAGCCGCTTGTCGATACCGCATCATCACGCGCGGTCTACGGCGATATAATAAAGCGCGGTATGACCATCGATACCGGCATATGCACAATTTTCCGCGCACCTCATTCGTATACCGGCGAGGATGTTGCCGAAATATCCTGTCATGGCGGTATTATGCTTACCGAGAAGGTACTCGAAGCCGCATTTGAAGCAGGCGCGGTACCTGCTGGAGCAGGCGAATTTACCCGTCGCGCATTTACAAACGGCAAGCTGTCGCTTTCTCAAGCGGAAGCGGTCGGAATGATGATAGATGCCGTCAGCGAGGAGCAGCTTTCACTCGCCGTTTCTCACGGGCGTGGAACGCTCAAAGCGAAATCAGACGAGCTTTACGAACGTCTGAAGACTGTCGTCACCGGAGTTTACGCGAATGTGGACTTCCCTGACGAGGATTTAGCGGAGCTGTCAGACACGGAAGTGCTTAGTGAGGTAAGAACCCTTGAAGGTGAGTTATTGGCGCTCCAAGGCTCGTATCGCGTCGGCAGAGCGGTCGTAGAGGGCATCAGGACGGTTATAATAGGTAAGCCGAACACCGGAAAGTCCTCGCTTCTCAACCGCCTTGTGGGGCGTGAGCGTGCGATTGTGACCGATATCGCAGGTACTACACGCGATACAATCGAGGAAACCGTCTCGTGCGGACGTGTCATGCTTCGGCTGGTCGATACCGCCGGAATACGCGAATCTGAGGACGTTGTCGAAAAAATAGGCGTGGAACGCTCTCTTGCGGCGCTTGATGAAGCCGAACTTGTGCTTGTGATGTTTGACCTTTCACGCGAGTCGGACGGCGAGGACAAGCTGATTTTGGAGCGAATTAAAGGTACAAATGCCGCAAAAATAGCGGTCTTCAACAAGACCGACCTTCCCGAAAAATTCGACCGCGCCATTATCGCATCGGATATATTCGAGTATACCGCCGATATCTCCGCGGCTGACGAGTATAATGAAAGAAACGGCGTTGACAAACTAAAAGAGCTTATAAATTCGCTATATATCGACGGCGAGATAGATTACAATTCGCGCGCGGTGCTGACGAATGCGCGTCAGAATGCGTCGGTCAGCCGTGCACTTGAGTATGTACGCGCCGCGATACGCGAGCTGGAATCCGGATTCACGTCCGACACGGCAGGACTTGACCTCGAAGCCGCGCTGTCGGAGCTGTCGGAGCTTGACGGAAGACGAGTCACCGAGGAAATCGTTGACTCAATTTTCCACCGTTTTTGCGTTGGAAAATAAGGGCGCGATTGCTTACATTAAAAGAAAACCTTCGTTAGTTGATTCATATATTTTATGCGTAAAAACAACATTAATATGGTTAAATGAGCGATAACCCTTCGCGGTTGTTGGGAAGGTGAGCGCAGGCGGAGGAGCCGAAGCGAGGCGGGCCCCAACTACCGAGAGCGTAATCCTCGAAGCTTTAGCCAAACACGCTGTGAGCGAATGCGTATAATAAAGTTCTTTGCCAGGCTTTCTTTCAAGAAAGCCGCGTATCCCCTATTCACACCGTAAGCCCTTAACAAAAAAGCCGCCCCGATTCACGGGACAGCTTTTGAGGTGTTTACTTTCTTTTTGAGAAGAAAGCGAATACAAGCACAGCGATGGCGGCAATAATAGCAATGACTATTATGATTCCCCAAATACTCATGCCGTTTGTCGCATCATCGGCTGCGCCGGCGGCATCGCTGCCGATTCCGTCAATTACGGATTCCACAGGACCGTTTCCGCTGTCACGTGATGTGTCATCGGTTGCCGCGCCGAGGGTGTTCGAGGTGTCGTCACCGAACTCGCCCGTTCCTGCCGCGGAATCGTTTCCGCCATTGCCGGAACCGCCGTTAACACTTCCGGAATTGCCGTTGTTAGCGCCGGAACCGCTGCCGCCTCCCATCATGTTATCGCCGCTGGTATCCGGCTCGTGTACTATGCCGTTTTCATCGGCAGTACCCTCATCGAGACTGTCCGAGCTTCGGCTGTTCGCGCCGCCGCTGATACCGCCGCTGCGAAATCCGAGTGTCGCGGACGCTCCGAGCGTGAAGAGCACGCTTATGAGCAGTACGGCAAGTGCGGTACACAATAATTTCGTATATATATTAAATTTCATAACAAAACATCCTTTCGGTTGGTTTCACGGTTATTATGAGACGAAAGGACAATAAATATTCATAAGAATGTGAGAAATCAAAAATGGAAGAAAAAAGAT
>JAFQVU010000168.1 GCA_017407885.1 Clostridia bacterium | reverse complement strand
TAAAATTTGGTCTTTCCGTCACCAATTCCGCCCGAAAGAGCCGTTTCGCGACGGTATTTCATAGGTGTTAAACGATTCACCCATTCTTTTGCTTTTTCATACTGTTTGACTTCGCCATACAGTATGATAAGAATATTGATAGCGTCGTATCGTTCATTCTCATCGTTACATTCGTTGGCTACCGATTCAAGCAACGATTCGATCTCCTTGAAAAGAACTTCGTCATGAGTTTCTTGCCACACATGATATAGACAAACCGCGAGATTATCACGAACATCATAATCGTTCGGATAACGAGCATACGCATTTCTTGCATAAGCTACTCGTTCTTCAATAGAACCAACCTCCGCAAGGCGTTCCATCTCCATCTTAATATCGGTAAGTTGTTCTTCTCTCTCCGATAGCTTGTAGCCGAGAAGTTCATCCGTGCTGACCGAGAAAAAGTCGGCTAACAACGGAAGAAGTTCTATATCGGGATAACCACCTTCAGATTCCCAACGAGATATAGCTTGAGGCGTAACGCCTATTGCTGTGGCAAGGGTGTCTTGCGTAATATTATTTTCTGTGCGCAGCTTTTTTATAATCGAGCCTATTTTAACGTTCATATCGTTCCTCCTAAAAGTTTATCACCGGTGTAATTCTATTATAGCATATATTTACAAAAAAACAATTATCAATTCGTTGTTTAGCATATCAAGCACTCCTTGATATAATTACTTTTCCACTTTCTCGACGCTCGCGTTCGATGTAAGCAAAGCACAGAAGAAAACAAACTTTTTATATCTTAAAAACAACTTTTCTGATAACACCGCGATTTTCACTGGATATATTCTTCATTCTGTGGTATTGTGTTGTACGAAAGGAGCGTGATTTTATGGCAAAACGCAGAGCAAACGGGGACGGCATGATAAGAAGGCGTGCAGACGGACGCTGGGAAGGCCGCATCGTAGCCGGACACACTTCTGACGGCAAACCGATATACAGATCGGTCTTTGCGAATACGCAGAGCAAGCTGATGCCGAAGCTGAATGCGCTCAAAGAAACATACGCCGGCGTAGAGCTTAATGAGGACAGCCACATGACACTCGGTGAGTGGCTCGACAAGTGGCTGACAGAATACAAGGCACCGATGATACGTCAAAGCACCGTGGACGGCTACAAAACTTACATTAACTACATTAAACCCCGCCTCGGCTCAAAGCCGATCACGCAGGTGACCACTACCGACATACAGAAAATGTACAACACGCTCAAAGAATCGGGGCGGATGCGCGAGAGCACGACCATGGGAAAGACACTGTCAAGCGCCGTTGTGCGCTCGGTACATATGCTTCTCCACGAAGCGATGGACAGCGCCGTGCTCGAAGGCATAGTGCCGCGCAATCCCACCAATGGCACGACTATACCTAGACCCACGCACAAAGAGAAAACGGTCCTCATCGAGTCGCAGATCGAAACGCTTATGAAAGCGGTGGAAGCTGACGAAATATGGCGCGACTTCTTTAAGACCGAGCTGATGACCGGTATGCGCCTCGGCGAGATCTGCGGACTCAAATGGGAGGACTTCGACGAAGCAACGGAGAAGCTGCACGTGCGCCGCTCGGTTCACTACGAACACAAACAGCCGATCATCGGCGAAACGAAAACAAGCGAGGGCAACCGAAGCGTGACAATATCGCGAGGACTTGTGGAATTACTTGCAAAGCGCAAGAAAAATGCGCTGACAGAATGGATATTCCCAAATCCGCTGAAGCCTGAACTGCCGATGAATCCGAGAGCAGCGTACATGAGGCTGAAAAAGTTACTAGGTGAAGCAGACCTTCCCGATATGACATTCCATGAACTCCGCCACACCTTCGCTACGCACTCCGCATCAAGCGGCATCGATCCGCGAACGCTTGCAAGCATCCTCGGCCACACCAAGGCGAGCTTCACGCTCGACACCTACACGCATATCACGACAGATATGCAAAACAACGCGGCGGAGATCGTCGAGGATTACATCACGGACATATTCGGAAAGGAGCTGAAGCCGTGGGAAAAAGGAAGCGCAAATCGGGCGACGGAACATTAAGAGAGCGCAAGGATGGGCGATGGGAAGGCAGAGTTGTCGTCGGTTACGATGAAAAAGGACTGCCCATCACGAAAAGCGTCACAGCAAAGACGAAGCGGGAGTGCATAGAAAAGCTCGAAGCGCTCAAGCAGTCTCTCGGTAAGACTACCGACAAAACCACATCAAAGATGCCGTTCGGTGAATGGATGGATTTCTGGTATCAGAATTACTGCAAGCCGGGGCTTCGCTTCACCACGCAGGCGACTTATGAGGAGCGTATCTACAAGCAGATCATTCCGAAACTTGGCGAAACGCCGCTCGACGAGATCACGCCCGGAACGCTTGAGAAATTCTACGCGCATCTCAAATCGGACGGTCGACAGACACGGCGCGAGATATACGGAAACGGTCTTTCAAACGGTGTCATCCGCAGTATTCACGCTCACATTCGCGCCGCACTTGCCAAGGCGGTCAGCGAAAAGCTGATACGCTCAAATCCTGCCGAGCTGTGCCGCCTGCCGCCGAAAAAGTCGCCGGAAATACAAACGCTGAATCCCGAGGAGATGCAAAAACTTCTTATTCAAGCGAAAGAGGAAGGATTTTACGAAATGTTCCTACTCGACCTTTCCACGGGACTTCGCCGAGGTGAGATACTCGCTCTTCAGTGGGATGACATCAACTTCGAAACGCGGATGCTGACCGTGTCGAAGCAAATAAAATACGTAGGCGGTAAGCTTCATATTATTCCGCCAAAAACCAAAGCGGCGGATCGGT
Source organism: Clostridia bacterium (assembly GCA_017407885.1). The sequence continues at coordinate 3,772 of JAFQVU010000168.1, read as the reverse complement.
CGATCAAGCTTCCCGTGCCGCTGATCGAGGTGCTGAAAGAGTATCGGAAGACGGTAAACTCGAAATGGCTGTTCCCGTCGCCGGTTAAAGAGGAAGACGTGCCGCGAGATCCCACGGCGTGCCGTAAGCGGCTGTCAAAGATACTCGAGCGTGCCGGCTGCAAGCGGGTTTCATTCCACGCACTGCGGCATACATTCGCCACACAGTCGCTCCGCTACGGCATGGACGTGAAAACGCTGGCGGCGACCATCGGACACACCTCGGTGGAAACCACGCTGAACGTATACTCCCACGCCACCGAGGAAATGCAGCGTGCGGCGGCTAACAAGATCGAGCAAGCTATCGGCGCTGTGACGGGCGTACAAGCGGCGTGTAGCGGTGATGTCGGCGGTGGTGCAAATACGCAAGCAACTCCGCCATGCACGAATTTTGAGCCGAACACAGGCAAGTATCGCAAGCGCGGCACGGGGTATGTTAAGCAGCTCTCCGCGAACTGCTGGCAAGGTCGATATTCGCCGACGGTTAACGGCGAGCGTGTCGTGCGGAATATATATGCGGAAACGGAAGCGGAGTGCGAGGCGAAGCTTGCGGAGATGATCCGCGAGATGAAGGTGGAGCTTGGGAGAGTGTGAAAGGGGTGAACGAATCGTTCACCCCTTTCAATATTGCCGTTATCGGCAAAAAATACAGCAATATTATTTACAAAATATCATATATTTTTTGCCGATAATGTGATATAATATATTTACCGATTTGATAGAGGTGACTAAGATGAACTATATTTCTGTAGCCGAAGCGGCAAAAAAATGGGGCATATCCGAGCGAAGCGTGCGTAATTACTGCGCTGAAGGTCGGGTTGACGGTGCCGAACTTATCGGCAAAACGTGGACCATCCCCGAAAGTGCTGAAAAGCCGGGACGTAAGAGGAAAACTTCCGCAGCGCCGAAGACTTTACTTGAAATCCTTAAAGCCGAAAAAAGCGCCAAACTCTCCGGCGGAATTTATCATAAAATACAGATCGAGCTGACCTACAATTCCAATCACATCGAAGGCAGCCGACTTACGCACGATCAAACGCGGTACATTTACGAAACCAATACGATAGGCATGACAACGGATGCAGTAACTGTTGACGATATCGTGGAAACGGCAAATCATTTCCGCTGTATTGATTTTGTTATCGACCGTGCGAGTGCGAACATCACCGAGGCACTCATCAAACAGCTTCATTTTATCTTGAAAAGCGGAACTTCCGACAGCCGCCTTGATTGGTTTGCGGTGGGCGATTACAAAAAGGTTCCGAACGAGGTAGGCGGCAAGGATACCACCGCGCCGGAAGAAGTCGCAGATGTCATAAAAAAGTTGCTTGCCGATTATAACAGTACGGAAGAAAAGTCATTTTCGAATATTCTTGATTTTCATTACCGATTCGAGTGCATTCATCCGTTCCAGGACGGAAACGGCAGAGTCGGCAGACTGCTTCTGTTTAAGGAATGTCTGAAGCACAATATTGTGCCGTTCGTGATTGATGAAAACCTCAAAATGTTCTATTACCGCGGTCTTACGGAATGGCCGAGAGAAAAAGGCTTCTTAACCGATACTTGTCTGTCGGCGCAGGATACATTTAAGACTTGGCTTGATTATTTCAGGGTTCCTTATGAGGAATGATATGAGTTTGAAGGAGCGAAAATCAAATGATGCATACCAAATCCAACCGAAAACTCATAATCACCGCTGCTTCTATACTCGTACTTGTCGCTACGATGAGCGCGTGCGCGGCAAATTCAGATAAAACAACCGACACCGAAGCAAACGGTGAACTTCAAATACAAGAGAGTAAAAATATGAACAAAGAGCAGACGAACACCTACCGCCAGATCAGCATGGACGAGGCGGTCATCATGATGCAGGAGGAGAGTGATTACATCATCCTCGACGTGCGCAGAGGCGATGAATTCGCCGAGGGGCATATCCCGAACGCGATCAATGTCGCAAATGAGGAGATCGGCACGGACGAGATTGCGGAGCTTCCCGACAAGGATCAGCTTATCATGGTGTACTGCCGAAGCGGTCGCCGCAGTAAAGAGGCGGCGGAGAAGCTGGTGGCGCTCGGATATACGAACATCGTGGAGTTCGGCGGCATCCTTGATTGGACGGGCGAAATTATTACTACTGAATGATAGGAGAAAATAAAATGGCAACTCACTTTTCTGATATTGGTATTCATTTAAGCGATGAACATCCTTGGGATGATTTCATAGAAATGCTTGAAGAAAACCTTAGCAATAGGTATGAGGTACAGACCAAAGACGGACGGCTCTATGGAATTATTTGTATAGACGGCACAATAGAATTTTGGCTTCCGATAAATGAAGATGGTGGATTAGACCCTGATTTATTTGAACTTCACTATGATACCGGCCGATGGTCAACCGTTAAAAGCCCAAAATGGATTTCAAAAGAAAATGACGGCTTGCAGGGACTACTCAATGCTTGGCAGACCGAAGATGCGTTTCCTTTCAATGCCGTTGTTCCAAACGCTGCATGCTGCCCGGAATTTATCGAAGATGAAAAATACAAATGTCAAATAGCATGTTTTGTAGAACAAATAGACGTCTATACAAACGAAGAAGAGTATCGCGAACGAGATGATTCACATTTTGCGGTAAAGTCGTTTTTTCCAATCGGCCAATTTACTCAATATAATGGTAATGACGATGACTCCGAAAATGCGAAAGCAATAATAAACGGAGTTATCAAAAATATTATTCCGAAAACAAACACCTATACAAAATGTGATTATTTTCTCCTGACTGTTGAAAGCCTTGATATGGAATTTGATTTATTAGTGGATGAAAAAGAATTGCCCGAATCTGCGGCTGTGGGAAATATTATTTCAGCCACTGTGTGGATGAGTGCAAAATTTGAAAATGTAGAATAAGAGAGAAAGCTTATGAAAGACGAATGCCTTATCTGCGGCGCACCGCTTAAATACCTTGAAACCGACGTGGTGATGGAATGCGCCGTCTGCCACAAAAAGGAGAATAGCAAGGCCACTTGCGAAAACGGTCACTATGTGTGCAACGAATGCCACACGCAGGGTATGGACAGCATTATCGGTGTTTGCCTTGGCGAAGAGTCGAAGAACCCGATTGAGATCATTCAAAAGATGATGGCTCTGCCGTTTTGCCATATGCACGGTCCCGAGCATCATGTTATGGTCGGCTCGGCGCTTCTCACGGCGTACAAGAACGCAGGCGGCGACATTGATTTACCGAAAGCCTTATCCGAAATGCAGGCGAGAGGCAAAAAAGTGCCCGGCGGTGTCTGCGGTTTCTGGGGAGCATGCGGTGCCGGTATCAGCGCAGGAATGTTCGTATCTATCGTTACCGGCTCATCTCCGCTTGCAAACGAGGAGTGGGGACTATCCAACAAGATGACATCATCTGCCCTCGGCGCTATCGGTGAAATTGGCGGTCCGCGCTGCTGTAAGCGTGATTCTTACATATCCATCATCAAAGCAGTGGAGTTTGCAAAGGCGCATCTCGGTGTGGAGATGGAGCTTGGCGAAATCAAATGTACTCATTCGACGCAGAATAATCAGTGTATCGGTGCGAGGTGTCCGTTCAAATGAAAAAGAAAATAGCATTTATTAGCGTACATAATTCCTGCCGCAGTCAGATCGCAGAAGCCCTCGGTAAGCATCTGCGCGGGGATGAGTTCGATTTTTACTCGGCAGGCACAGAAACCAAACCGCAGATCAATCAGGATG
>JAFQVU010000167.1 GCA_017407885.1 Clostridia bacterium | reverse complement strand
TTGCTGCGCAAACCACGTCTCAAAAAGGACAAGAAAGGAACCTTTCGCTAAGCTAAAGCAAAAGTCATAAAAATGAAAACAAAAAACACAGGACTTTTAGCAAAGCTATCATTGCTCGTTGCTACTCTTATTTGTGGCAGTTCATTTATAATAGTCGAAGACGTGACTGATGCCCTTCCCACAAATGCACTCCTAACGCTTCGATTTATCTCGGCGACGATTCTTCTCTCACTCTTTTTTCTGCCACGCCTAAAAAATCTTGACAGATCGTACATATGGCGAGGAGCAACCCTCGGTGTACTGCTCTTCCTTGCATACATGTTCCAGACCTTAGGCATCAGTTTCCCCGAAAACACGCCGGGTAAGAACGCTTTTCTTACCGCCGTTTACTGCGTAATGGTCCCATTCATGGCATGGGGATTTTCCAAAAAACGTCCCGACAGATATAACATCATCTCTGCGCTCATGTGTATTGTAGGTATCGGCTTTGTATCGCTGACCGCCGATTTCACGATGGGTATAGGGGATATTCTGACCTTGATCGGAGGCGTTTTCTACGCGCTGCATATAATAGCCGTATCACGTTTTTCAATCGGACGTGATGCACTGCTTCTCACCATAATCCAGTTTGCGGCAAGCGGTATATGCGCGCTCACGCTCTCGCTTACCACCGAACTTCCGAAACTCGCTTCGGTGACAGTTACAACCGATTTGGTTCTCTGCATCGCATATCTTGCAGTATTCTGTACAACGATAGCGCTGACACTTCAGAATTTCGGTCAGAAGTATACCGATCCCTCAACTGCATCAATAATCCTGTCCCTTGAATCTGTGTTCGGTGTTGCCTTCTCTGTGGCGCTTGGACGCGAAGCCCTTAGCACAAAGATGGTGCTTGGATTTGCTTTGATATTCATAGCTGTTATCATATCGGAAACCAAGCTCGCGTTTGTTTTCAAGAAAAAGCAGTAGTAAGATTCTTCTACAGATAAAATGGATGTACTATCAAATTAAAAAACAGTACGGGCATGAATTCATTAAAGCGAATTCATGCCCGTTTTTTTATTCAGCTGCTTCGTTACTCTCCACAACATTTCCGTTTGCCGCAATGAATGCGGGAATACGGTGCTGGAACAGCATAAACTGCTTCATATAAGGCTCACCGTATGTTTCGAGGTATTCGGAATATCCCTCGTCAATAACCTCTTGGCTCGTTACAACGATACCCTCTATCTCGGCTATAGCCTGAGCCGCAAGATACAGTTTTGCATCTGCGGCAAAGCTTTCAGCCTTAGCCGCATAGTACTCATCCATGGTCTCATATCCACCCATTGTGAGAAGATAATTCTCTATTGTGTAACCATACATATTTGCATAGTATTCAGCATTGAGATAAGCAAGATTCTTTATATACTCAATTACACTATCCGGTATCTCTGAACACTCTGCCTGCTCGATGAGCTCAATAAAGAAATGGAATCTTGCGTTGCCTACGAGGAACTCTCTGATGTCCGCCTTAAGCTCGTCAACCGAATTGAAGCCGTAGTCTTTTGCGATCTCATCGCTGAGTTCTACCTTGACTATGTCACCGTGAATATGGTTGATTGTGATTGCAAATCTTGCTTCCTTGCCATTGAGATCCTCTTTGCCGTAATCCTCGGGGAAAGTAACATATATATCAAACTCTTCGCCCGGGTGGTGACCGATAAGCTGCTCAAGGAAATCGTCAATATACTTTGTAACACCTATAGTTACATCGGTACCGAGCTTGCCGGTGTTGCCGCCGTCAAACTGAACGTCGTCGATATATCCTACATAGTCGATGTTTACCGTGTCGCCGTCCTTGATAGCAACATTCTCATCGGTGATCTCAACGTATGTTTCATATTTTGCAAGTATATCGTCAATCTCTTTCTGAACATCATCCTCGGAAGCCTCAATAAGTGACTTGTCAATATCAAGGCCCTTATATTCGGGGAGAGTTACATAATCGGTTGCTTTAACTCCTTTAATAAAGCCGTTTGCATCAAGTCCCTTGCTGTATGGGATATCGGACTCTTCACCGTCTCCGGCAAGTGTAACCTCAGAATCTTTGCCTATGGTATCTTCACCGTCTCCGCCATTTGATCCGCATGCGGCAAAGCTTGCGCCGACTGTGGCTGCTGCCAATAAAAGCGCAATAAGTTTTGTGAATTTCATCATAATCTCCGTTCCTCGCGTTTTACGCGATCATAATTTTTATTTCCCACTCGCGATGCTTATTTCGCGGGATAATAGGGCTTGCAAATATGAGAGGGAATTCCCTCGTCCAAAAGAATATTTGCGGCTTTTTCTGCGGCAGCTTCATCGTCGAAGATGCCGAATACTGACGGACCGCTTCCGCTCATCATGGCTTTCTTTGCACCGAAAGAGTCAAGCGCATCGCGTATAAAGCGCGCCGTCTCACGCTCGGGCAAAATAGCCGATTCAAAAATGTTAGTCATGACAGATGCTATATTTGTGATATC
>JAFQVU010000166.1 GCA_017407885.1 Clostridia bacterium | reverse complement strand
CGTAAATTTGAGTTTGTAGGGGCAAGACACTTGACAAATGAGGAATTTTACTGTATAATATTCATTAGTTTACTAACTAATTATACGGGAGGAATAAAATGCCGCAAAAACCGCTTCCACAGGAATTTATCGATGCGATTCCAAAGCGCCGACTTGATTCAAACTATAATGCAATGATGCGTATTCACGATGCCGCAAAGCTGTATCAGGATCGTATGCGTCGTTATTCGGAGCAGGACGGTCTTCCATCAAGCTATCGCATGCTTATTTTTCATCTTGCAAGAATGAGCCCTGGGGTGACACAGCTTGATCTTGTAAAGGCAACTCACCTGAAGCCGCCGACTGTCAGCGTGACACTTGCAAAAATGGAGCGTGATGGGCTTGTAACGCGGTGTAACAACGAAAACGATCTTCGTCAGACACTCGTGTATCTGACCGAAAAGGGAAAGTCAATTGATGAGCGCATACACGTTATTCATAAAGAGGGTGACCGAATTGCGCTTGACGGACTTTCCGAGCATGATATTGATGTATTATCATCCTTGCTCAATCGGGTTATCGACAATTTACTCGCCGACCGCGAGAAGGATTAAAAGAGGAAAGTTTGAAAGATTTATCTTTCAAACCACCTTTTGTGGCGTTACGTCGCTTAATAAGCGACGTTTTGATGCGCAAACCACGTCCCCAAAAGGACAAGAAAGGAAGCTGTCGCCAAGCGAAAGCTATTGTCATAATTATGAAACTTGCAAAATATTTAAAGCCCTATTGGCTGTTTGCTATCCTTGCGCCGCTTACAATGATAGGCGAGGTATCAATAGACCTCATGCAGCCGAAATTAATGTCAAAAATAGTTAATGAGGGTGTTATCGGGCAGAATCTTGCGCTGATAATTACCACAGGTCTTACAATGCTTGGACTTGTTGCCGTCGGCGGTATTTTCGGAATACTTTCCGCCGCATTTGCCAGCAATGCCGCACAACGTTTCGGAAACGATCTCCGAAATGATGCATTTAAAAAGGTCATGAGTCTTTCACTTCAGCAGACGGATAAGTTTACGACCGGCTCGCTTGTGACAAGACTTACCAACGATATTAACGCCGTGCAGGATTTTGTTGCTATGCTGATACGCATGTTTGTGCGTGCACCTATGCAGTTTATCGGCGGTATTGTTATGGCTATTGCAATAAGTCCGAAGTTTGGCGTTGTCCTCGCGCTTGCGCTTCCGGTGCAGCTTGTGCTTATATTCCTCATGCTGAAAAAAGCAGGACCGCTTTATGCTGTTGTTCAGAAAAAGCTCGATAAGGTGAATTCGGTTGTTCAGGAGAATGTTTCGGGCGCGAGAGTTGTCAAGGCTTATGTTAAGGAAGAGCACGAGATAGGCAGATTTAAGACTGCAAACACAGAGCTTCGTGACGTTAATCTTACAGTACAAAAGCTCATGGCAAAGCTGAGTCCGGTGCTTATGATAATCATGAACGCATCGGTCATTGCTATTCTGCTCATCGGCGGCAAAGAGGTTGAAGCTGCTATCGGCATGATTGATGGAATCATGGTAGGCGATGTCATGGCTGCCATTACATATATAACGCAGATACTCATGTCGATGATGATGGTCAGCATGATGTTTCAGACAATGACACGCGCGGCGGCGAGCGCACGCCGTATTACCGAGGTACTTGAAAGTGAGCCTGCAATAGCAGGTGCAGCCGTCTCGCCGGAAGTTGAGACAAAAGGTGCGCTTGAGTTCAGAAACGTTTCTTTCCGATATCCCAATTCCGCAGGGCGGCCGGTGCTTAACAATATCACGCTTGACGTAAAACCTGGCGAAACTGTAGCTATAATCGGTGCTACCGGTTCTGGCAAGTCATCTCTTGTCAATCTCATACCGCGTTTCTATGATGTTGACGAGGGTGCAGTGCTTGTTGACGGAGTGGATGTGCGCGAATACGATCTTGATACTCTTCGTGAAAAAATAGCGTTTGTTCTTCAAAAGACCGAACTTTTTTCGGGAACAGTAGCAGAAAATATTCGCTGGGGCAAGCCTGATGCATCCGATGAAGAAGTAAAGCTTGCCGCGACCATCGCGCAGGCGGACGATTTTATAATGGGATTTTCGGATGATTACAACACAATGATTGCCGAGAAGGGTGCATCACTGTCCGGCGGTCAAAAGCAGCGTATTGCAATAGCGCGCGCTATTATCCGCAGACCGGAGATACTCATTTTCGATGATTCCACGTCTGCTCTTGACCTTGGTACAGAGGCGCGTCTTCACAAAGCTTTGCGCGAGAATATTAAGGATACTACCATAATCATGATTGCACAGCGTATCGCATCAATACGCAGTTGTGACCGTATTGCTGTAATTGAACATGGAACCATCGTCGCATTTGCACCTCATGATGAACTGATGCAAACAAGCGAAACATACCGCGATATCTATGATTCGCAAATGAAATCAAATGCGGGAGGTGAAGAATAATGGCAGAGAATAAAGCTCCCGTACAGGACAGACCGATAGTTCAGATGGGACCGAGACGAGGTGGTCCGGGCGGACCGATGGTTCGAGAGAAGCCGAAAAACATGAAGGTCACTCTCGGCAAGCTTTTTAGATATATCGGAAAAAGCAAGTACCTCTTGTTTGCCCTGCTTATTATAGTATCTCTCGTTGCCGCGCTTACTCTCGCTGGCCCTGCATTGCAGGCAGAGGCAATATCCGCTATTACAATCGAGGGCGAACAGCTTCATGTTGATTTTGATAAGCTTTATACCGTTGCCGCGCTGATGGCGGTCGTGTATATATGCTCATCGCTTCTTACATACCTGCAGGGTATCACGGCGGCGAAGCTGTCGCAGAACACTGTTTGCACCATGCGTAATGACCTGTTTGCAAAGATAGCATATCTGCCGATACGTTATACCGATACTCACCGTCACGGCGATATAATGAGCCGCATGACAAACGATGTTGAAAATATATCGAATTCGGTATCGCAGTCAATAGCTTCGCTTTTTTCGGGAATTATCACCCTCATAGGCTCGCTTGTGCTTATGCTTTGGTACAGCCCGATTCTCACTGCCGTGGCTATTGTAACTATACCGCTTACGCTTATCGTTTCCACGAATCTCTCAAAGTTCATGCGTAAGTATTTCGTCAGACAGCAAAAGCTGCTTGGAGCGCTTAACGGACACATCGAGGAAGCAGTCACCGGCTACAAGACGGTCATGGCTTACGGTAAGGAAACTGCATCCGTCGAGGAATTTTCACGTATTGCCGCAGAGTACCGTAAGGTGGGAATTCGCGCTAATATATGGGGCGGAGTCATGGGTCCGTGCATGAATATGATAGGCAATTTCGGTTATCTTCTTGTTGCCGCAGTGGGCGGATATCTCTCGCTTTCTGGGTTCATCGGTATTCCGGCAATACAAGCAGTCCTTCAGTATTCAAAGCAGTTCACCCGCCCCATTAATGAAATTGCAAACCAATATGCGCAGATACTCACTGCGATTGCCGGTGCCGAGCGTGTATTTGACATTATGGAGTCGGGGGCAGAGGTAGACGAGGGCAAACACCCGATTGCCGTCGAGGATATTCGCGGTGACATCAGATTTAAGAACATGTATTTCTCATATAAAGAGGGAGAACCTGTACTTAAAGGCTTTGACCTCAATGTAGAGCGCGGTCAGAAGATTGCCATTGTAGGTGCAACGGGCTCGGGTAAAACAACGGTTGTAAATCTTCTAACCCGTTTCTATGATATTGATGACGGAGAGATTACAATAGATGGAATCAATATAAAGGATATTCCGAAGAACACACTGCGCCGCGCGATTGCGATAGTTTTACAGGATACAGTGCTTTTCTCCGATACTATAGCATCCAATATTCGATACGGAAAGCTCGATGCCACTGACGAGGAGCTGAAGCGTGCCGCTGCAATGGCACATGCGGATGTATTTATCGAGCGCTTGCCGGACGGATATGAGACAGTACTTTCGGAGTCGGGAAGCGATATTTCGCAGGGACAAAGACAGCTTCTTGCGATTGCACGTGCCGTGCTTGCAGATCCGAAGATTCTTATTCTCGATGAAGCGACTTCAAGTGTCGATACGCGAACCGAGATGCACATTCAGCAGGCGATGGTCGCACTCATGAAAAATCGTACATCGCTTATAATTGCGCACCGCCTTTCGACGATACGCGATGCTGACAAGATAGTTGTTCTTGATAACGGAGTCGTTGCGGAAGTCGGAAGTCATGAAGAACTTCTCTCAAAGAAGGGCGCATATTACCGTTTGTATCAGAATCAGTACGCCGGTATTGCTACATAAAATCGAAAAGAGTCCGAATTTTTTCGGACTCTTTGTCATTTACTCTTGATTTATCGG
>JAFQVU010000165.1 GCA_017407885.1 Clostridia bacterium | reverse complement strand
TTTTGAAAGATCGTCGGATGCATCATCGCAGGTCTCGGAAACAAGATTGGAGTATGCGGCATAAATGAGCGATAGATCATACAGTTTGTGGGCGAGTTTATTTTCGTTATTCTCTTTTTCGAGCTTTTCGGCGGCGTGCTCGAGCATTCGCGGTGTTATGCGGTATGCTTTGAATTCGCTTACAGCACCAAGCATACGTGCAACTGCGGCACGGTCGGCGGATGTGGAATTTTTAAGCATAGGCGCAAGCTCCCAGAGAGTCTGCCACATCATAAGCATACGTCCGCTGTTTGTTATATAGCTGTAGGACAGCCCGCCGAATTCACGAAATATACGGTTGCACAAACGGCGGAAATTGAGCACCTCAAGCGACAGAGAGGGCGTATTGCCGAGCAGCCCTGTCATTCTTTCCTCGGCATCGACTGCCATCTGTTCGGGGACTATAAGGAATACGTGACGTCCGCCGGAGAGCGCATCCGCGGCAGATTTACATATTTGCGTGGTTTTGCCGCTTCCGGCTCTTCCGAAGATGAAATTTATCATCGTAATCCTCCCTTGATTAAAGTAAATAGACGGTCTTATTGGTTAAAGCGGCAAGATAACGCCGCTTTAATCTAAAGAAAAAGGCGTGTCTTATAAAATAAATACCGTTTGACTCGGTGAGACTTATGAATCGCTTTTGCAGGGATGCACTTAATATAAACACGGAACTACCGCGGTCCGCAAGTTCACGCGCATATCCTTCGCCGAATACACCTGCATCGGAGATAATATATATATGCTCACGTGAAAGAGCGAGCCTAAGCTTATCGCTTTTTAATATCCGTGTACCGATAATAAGCTCGGAGACGGTGAACATAATAATAAGCACTGCCAATATCGGTATCAAAGCTATAAACAGTGCCGCAAACAGTATCAGTACAGTGCTTGTCTCAATGATGGTTACCACTATGCGGATATAGCGCAATATTCGTGTAAGGAAGAAGAAACGCCGCGTGTATTTTAGTATACGGTCAAAGCCGATCCAAATGGATGTGGCACGTAGTTTGGCAATTAAGTAGGCTGTGAGTGTTTTATGTTTCAACAAATCCGGCATGGCAACTCCGAGCATAAAATAATCTCACACATATTATTATAACAGAACGAACATTTTAATACAAGAGAAATTTCGGAAATTCTCTTTACTTTCTCAAAAAAATGTAGTATAATATATATTAATTAATGAAAAACGAGGGGCGAAATAATGGCTGTAAGCAAAAAAGTCACCACATATGGCGATCAAAGTATATCAAGTCTGAAGGGCCCCGACCGTGTACGTAAACGTCCTGCGGTTATTTTCGGCTCGGACGGACTTGAGGGCTGTGAACATTCTTTTTTTGAAATACTTTCAAACTCGGTTGACGAAGCGCGTGAGGGTTACGGCAATGAGATCCGTGTTAAGGTCTTTTCCGACCATTCAATTGAGGTGGATGATCGCGGACGCGGTGTTCCGCTCGGATGGAACGAGGCGGAAGGGAAGTACAACTGGGAGCTTGTTTTCTGCGAGCTTTATGCGGGCGGTAAATACGACAACAACTCGGGTGATGCCTCATATGAATACTCGCTTGGACTTAACGGTCTTGGAGCGTGTTCAACGCAGTATTCATCTAGATACATGGAAGTTGCATCTTATAAGGGGGATACTGTCAGCAGAGTAAGCTTTGAAAAGGGCTATGCAACTACCGAGCTTATTACGGAGGAGCTTGACAAAAAGTCTCGACGCACCGGCACGGTTATACGCTGGCTGCCGGATCTTGAGGTGTTTACAGATATAAATATACCGCATGAATTTTTCATCGAAACGATGAAAAAGCAGTCGATTGTAAATCCGCGTGTAAGATTTGTTCTGGAGCTTGAGCAGGCTGACGGAAGCTTTGCACAGAGTGTTTATTTTTACGAAAACGGTATTGCGGATTACGTGAACGAGCTTTGCGGTGAAGCGCAGTTGACAGCGCCCGTTCAGTGGCATCTTGAGACTACCGGACGTGACCGTGCTGATATGAAGGACTATAAGCTGAAGGCAGATATAGTCTTCTGCATTTCCAATACTGTTAATGTAATCGAATATTACCACAATTCAAGTTTTCTTGAGCATGGCGGATCGCCCGACAAGGCTGTGCGTACCGCATTTGTTTTTGCTGTGGACAAGTACCTTAAAGCGCAGGGAAAGTATAACAAGAACGAGGCAAAAATAGCCTTTACCGATGTTGAAGACTGCCTTGTGCTCGTATCAAACAGCTTTTCAACTCAAACCTCATATGCAAACCAGACTAAAAAGGCGATTACAAATACCTTTATCGCCGAGGCGATGACCGATTTTCTGAAGCACCAGCTCGAGGTGTATTTTGCCGAAAATCCGACCGAAGCCGAGCGCATGGCAAATCAGATACTTATTAACAAGCGTTCGCGCGAAAAGGCTGAAACTACGCGCCTTGATATCAAAAAACAGCTTACAGGTAAAATCGATATTGCTAACCGCATCGACAAGTTCGTTGGATGCCGTTCAAAGGATCCGGAACGCCGCGAACTGTATATAGTTGAGGGCGATTCCGCGCTTACTTCATGTAAACTCGGACGCGCGGCGGAGTTTCAGGCTATAATCGCTGTTCGCGGTAAGACGCTCAACTGCTTGAAGAGCGGCTATGACAAGATATTCAAGAGCGAGGTTATCGTTAATCTGCTTAAGGTTATCGGCTGCGGAGTCGAGATAAGCGGTAAGGTCAAGGGGGATATAGCGTCCTTCGATTACGATGCAATGCGCTGGTCGAAGATAATTATCTGTACCGATGCCGACGAGGACGGATATCAGATACGTACGCTTATTCTTACGATGTTCTATCGTCTGCTTCCAACGCTTATCAAAAAGGGCAAGGT
>JAFQVU010000164.1 GCA_017407885.1 Clostridia bacterium | reverse complement strand
GTTTTCTTAAGTCACCGCCCATTAAAGAGCGTTCCTTATCATCAAACCGGTACTGAGTAACAATAAACAAACTAAATCGCGAAGTACAGCGCATTGCCGCCGTTTATATCTGTTTCAACGCGAAGTCCTGTCGGAACGGTGAATACTTCCCTGCCGTCGATGCTTGCCTTTGCGGACTTACCGTCACATTCAAGCACATAATCGACGCCGTTCCATTTATGGGTGTAGACCGATTCACTGCCGCCGAGTGCGCCCCAGATAACCTTGTCGCGGATGATCGAGATGCCGTGCAGACGTGCGTTGTAGCTCAGGAATGCGATGATTGCCGGGCCGTAGTCGTTGACCGGATTGTAGGATGCCGGGATGGCTTCGAGAGTGTCGTACTGCTGGGTGAAGTCGAAGTCGCTGCTGCCATTTTGGCAGTCATGTTCGCTCTTAAGCAGTGCTTCGGTGAACTTAAGACCGAGCTTGGTGACGATGCCGTAATAGCCGTAGTTTTCAAGCGCACGGATGGCACGCTGATAGGTAAGTCCCTGCGGCTGTCCCGACCAGTTGTTGCGCTTGTCGGACACATACAGCGGATCGTTGTACGCAATAGACGGAAGCGGCATCGGAGTCCAGAATTCGCTTGGATTCAGCAGGTGATGCTTTATGAACTTGTCGGCCATATCCTGAGTGAACGCACCGTGGTACATCGCGCGGATGTTGTTGTGGTAGAGCACATCCATGAATTCGTTATTGCCGTCACGGTCACAGCAGGCAGCCTTTTCCTCGCGCCAGAGGTAGGAATTCAGCTTTGCGGTGACTTCGTCTGCCTTTTCGCGCCATGCTTTTTCCAGACCGTTACCCTGAATCGCGGAGATGTCAGCGAGAGTATTGCGGCCCTCAAATGAGTAGCACATAACATCGAGCGACTCATAAGGCAGACGCGAAACGCCGATCGGAGCTTCATCGCCCGGCCACTGGTGAGGTGCATCGAAGAATCGCGAGCAGTTGTCCTCGCCGGTATCGTAAACGCACCAGGTTTCAAGACAGCCGTCGCCGTCCGAGTCACGGGTACGCCATAAGTAGGCATCGTAGCGTGCAAGTGCGTCGTAGAGCTTTTCAAGATATGCGCGGTCGAGCTTTAAATAATAGTAGAGATTGAGCGCATGGTAGGGGAAGCAGTACCCTTGGAACTGGTTGAAGTGGTACTTGATGCCCGTTTCATCGCGGTTGGTTATCACCGACGGGAAGCGTCCGTCTTCGCGGATGTTGTCTATGAACATCAGGTTGTTGTTGAGCGCGGCTTCCTGTTCAAACGGAGCGAACATCTCGCCTGCCATCGGCTGAGTTTCGATCCAGAGCCCGTTGTAAACGCCGCCCTCGACCATTACACGCCTGCCGCAGAAGTCACGGATATTGCCCAGTCCCTTGCGTACCGCGCAATCGAACAGCCGTTTGAGCGGTGCATCGGAGGTTTCGAATTTTATGTTGTTCATTGTGTATTTATCCTGTATATATATCGGTCAATTCGATGTGATTAAAAACAACACCGTGTAACATTATAACAGAATACAAACGGCATTTCAACTGTTTGCGTGAAAAAGTTATGAACATTTTATAAATTTTGCAGGAGCGTGAATCTAATCTTGCAGAAATGCGGTTTTGTGAGGTAAATACTGCAATAAAAATGACGGAACTGCATTACTGCCATGCAGATAAAATTAACAGGGTTTTAATCGCGGTTTATATTGATTCGGTTATGAGAGTGTATAAAAATTCTCTGCATATACATTTTGGGCGTATAGTATGCAGAGACGGTCGGATTTGGTTGTATTTTGGGTGC
>JAFQVU010000163.1 GCA_017407885.1 Clostridia bacterium | reverse complement strand
GTCCCTTTATCAGCGCATAATCACTGTCCGATTCCATCTTGAACATCATGTAGTAACAGCCCTCGAATTCGAGATTGGTTATCTTGAAGCGAGCCGCGTTATTCATGATGAACTTGCGCAGTGTCCTGAACGAGCGCGTTCCGAGCCACGGGAACAGACACCAAGTGTAGCCGCCGAGAGGGACGAGTGAGTGTCCGATCATACCGGTATTGCGCGCGAGATTTCGCACTATTTCAAGTCTTCGGCGAGCATTGGGCTTCAGGTATGGATAGACGGTATCTTCTTCAAGTATGCGGCGCATACGCTCGAGTATCTTTGTGTGTATCTCTCCGAAGTCGCCCGGCCACGATACCTCCATCTTGCCGTTTACGGCTTTGACGTATATCAGCTTTCGCGGAATGTCAAGCTCTTCCACCTCCCAGACACGTCCGGCGAGTGCGAAACGGTCTCCGACCGGCGGGGGAGTTGTGATAGTGCCTATTTCGTCCGATTCACAGCGGACTGTATAATCCTCGCTGTCTTTGAAGACGGCGTAGAATTTGAAGCTGTTTGTGAGGCGCTCACCCTTTAGACCAACGATAAGCCCCTTTTCTTCGGTCATTTCAATGAAATCGTTCTGAAGCATGCCGAGAAGCAGTGTGCGGTAGTCCTCCTTGTCGATATGACGGAAGGGTGGGAGCGAGAGAATACGCTCGGCAAGCCGCTTAGGCGTTAGCTCGCCGGATGAGGCGAGAGTTGACAGCGTTTGCTGAAAAGCGAGACTGAACGGCAGTTTTTTCATTGTCGGCGGCTCGATGAATTTTTCTTCAATATATAGCTGGACTATTGCAATCGCACGCAGAAATCCCCACGGAATAAGCTGTGGGAGCGGTGCGTTCGGGAGCGGATTTTCCTCTCGGAATACCATCATCATCTCGGGCGGTGTTCCGCGTCTTCCGGAACGTCCGAGACGTTGAAGAAAGCTTGATACGGAGTTCGGCGCATCGTTCTGGATGATACGCTCGAGCCTACCGATGTCTATACCAAGCTCCATTGTCACAGTGGCGCATGTGGTGCAGATCTGTTCATCGTTTTTCATCTTTGTCTCGGCTTCCTCGCGTATTGACGCAGAGAGGTTGCCGTGATGGATGAGGAAATTGTCAGGCTCACCGCGATTATCGGCGATCTGGCGCAGTGTTGCGGTCACGTATTCGGTCTCCTCACGGGAGTTTGAGAATACGATGGCCTTTTTATTTTTTGTGCAGTCGTAGATGTATTCATATCCGGGGTCAATCTCTACCTTACCGTGTGATGCGTCTGGCGCAGGCTCGCTCGTGTTGCCGATATCGTGGCTCTGGTCGAGGTCATCGCCCTGGATAAAGAAATGCTCCATGCCGAGCCGCCATTTAGTTTTGCCTTCGTTTATCTCGGGCACAACAGTAGAGACGTCCGTGCCGCCGCCGAGCCACTCTGCGGCGAGGGAAGCATCACCGATGGTTGCGGACAGCCCGATACGGCGTGGCGTGTGTCCGATCAGTCGGGCAAGGCGCACGAGCTGACAGATTATCTGATTACCGCGGTCGGTGCCCGTGAGAGTGTGGATTTCATCGATGATGACATAGCGAAGATCGCTGAACAGGCGCACGAGGTCATTCGAACGGTTCATCAACATACTTTCAAGCGATTCGGGGGTTATCTGCAATATCCCCTGCGGATCTTTAAGAAGTTTCGCCTTATGCGACTGCGCAACGTCCCCATGCCAGTGAAATACGGGGATTCCCGAAAGGTCGAGCAGTTCGTCAAGACGGGAAAATTGGTCATTTATAAGGCTTTTTAGGGGCGCGATGTATAAAACGCCGATGCTTTTTGGCATATCCTCGCACATCTGTGTAAGTATCGGAAAAAACGCCGCCTCGGTCTTGCCTGATGCGGTAGAGGAAGTGATGAGAAGATTTTCGTTTGTCTCAAACAGCACTCTCGCCGCGGCAATCTGTACCGCACGCAGGTCGTGCCAGCCGTTTTGGTATATGAAATCCTGTATGAACGGCGAAAAGCGATAGAATATCTCGTTATCGGTCATCATTTGTTCCTCCTCTTTGTTGGGATGCGGTCTTACCTACAGCTCAATATCCGCAGCCGAAAAATCGGTCTTCACCTGCGGTCTGCCGCCATCATCAACGATGATGGCATCTTCATCATTTTCTCCGTGCGAGAGCTTGACTACGCCGCTTACGACGACATCGGCAAACGATGTGTCGGGGTTTTGCAGGAGAATGTTAAGCACTGTCATGTAGTCGCGGATGATCTCGCGCGGCGTTATCATCGTGTCGGCACCGGCGCGGTCAAGGCATATTTTAAGAAATGCCGCCATATCTTCGTTTGTGACGCGAGGCTGCCAGCTGTAATTTTGCGCGTGAAGCGAGGTGATGCGCGTAATAAGCGCGTACAGTTCATCGTCTGACAGACGGCGCAGACGAATTACAGGTCCGATCAGATTCTTGAAGCCTGCTTTTTGGAACTGTCCGTCCGAAAGACGGCTGCGAAGCGCCTCGTATGAGAAAAGTCCGCGGCGCGTGTCCTCCAAAAACTGCGGCGTACCGCCGAAAATGAGCGCGAGTCCCTCGGCTTTACCCTGCAAGGTATCGTTGAACATCGACAGTAATTTCTCGTAATTATTTTCACGTGAGATTCGGTTTGCGATTT
>JAFQVU010000162.1 GCA_017407885.1 Clostridia bacterium | reverse complement strand
CTTAAAATCAACATGACCAGTTGGCTCGCGGCGTTCCCGCCGCTCGGGCAGGGGAAGAACCATCTCAAGCGCCGAAGTTTCTTCCCCTGCCAACCCCATCTCCTTGGCTGATCGCCTCTTTTGATAATACTTTTATATTTCTGTAGCGCTATAAGTTACTTTATGCATTTATATTTCTAAATATGGCGAGAGAAACGACTACGGCTAAACGGTCGTTGGGACACCGAGCGTAGGCGGAGCGAGGCGGGCCCCGACTACCGAGAGCGTTCCCCTCGAAGCTTTAGTCAAACACTCTGTGAGCAAATGCGTTGATTAAAGTTCTTTGCCAAGCTTTCTTTCAAGAAAGCGACCGTTCTTCCTATACAAACAAATTTCTATGAAAAAGCAGTCCGCATATGCAGACTGCCATTTTTCATACAAACGGATGCCCCGTCGGCAAACTATGCTGTGGAAGATACGAATTGTCCGTGTGCGGACGTAGATCTATCGCACGTACCGTCTCTCGCAACTTGAGCACATATGACGGCGAGACCGACAGTTCATCAATCCCCATACGCAGGAACGTTTCCGTGAGCGTGAGATCGGCGGCAAGCTCGCCGCAAATACCGATCCACTTCCCGTTTGCGTGCGCATTTTTTGCGGCTTGTTCAATGAGCCGCAGAACCGCCTCGTGATGCGTGTCACAAAACCGCTCGAGCTTTGGATTCTGTCTGTCGCACGCAAGAGTGTACTGCGTCAGATCATTAGTACCTACGCTGAAAAAGTCCACCATAGGCGCGAGCTTGTCGCTGATTATCGCCGATGCCGGCGTTTCTATCATTATGCCAAGCTCGACCTGTTCCGATATCGGTATTCCCTCTCGCATAAGCTCCTCGCGTACCTCGCGACAAATCTCGAACACTTCCGCAACTTCCGTTTCGCTCGTTATCATCGGGAACATGATGCCAAGATCACCGTAAACCGATGCACGGTAAAGTGCGCGGAGCTGTGTGCGAAAAATTCCAGGGCGGCTCAAACAAATGCGTATCGCACGAAGTCCGAGCGCGGGATTTTCCTCTTTTTCGAGTCCGAAGTACCCCACCTGTTTGTCCGCACCGATATCAAGCGTGCGGATTATCACCTTTTTCCCTGCCATGCTTTCAAGCACGCGCTTGTATACCCCGAACTGCTCCTCTTCGCTCGGAAAATCGCGGCTTTCAAGATACAAAAACTCGCTTCTGAACAGTCCGATGCCGCCTGCATCGTTGAGGAGCACCGCGCCGATGTTGTCAACCCCTCCGATATTGGCATATATCTTTATTTTCGTACCGTCAAGTGTGATGTTTTCCTTGCCTCGAAGCTCCTCGAGAAGCTGTTTTGCAGCATTATCCTCGCTCATTTTTTTCTTCGCTTCACGAAGCGCATCGCCGTCGGGCGAAAGTGTCACCTCGCCCGTAGCACCGTTGACTATCGCCGTGTCTCCGTCCTTCAATGCCGCGAGAAAAGCATCGCCAACTCCGATAACCGCTGGGATATTCATGCTTCTTGCAAGGATTGCCGTGTGTGAATTGGGCGAGCCGTGCGCGGTGACAAACGCAAGCACACGACTCTTGTCAAGCGACACCGTTTCACTCGGCGCAAGATCGTCCGCGCAAATGATGAACTTCTCGTCTGACACCGGTGTGCAAGTATCACAAGTACCGGTCAGTATGCGGATAAGGCGCTCTGAGATATCGCGTACATCCGCCGCACGCGCCTGCATATAGTTGTCATCCATAGCCGAAAACATAGCGGCAAAATTGTCCGACGTCAGAGCAACCGCATACTCTGCGTTTATCTGCTGGCGCTCTATCATACCAATTATCGATTCGTTATAATCCTCATCGTTTATCATCATGCGGTGTATCTCGAATATCTGCGCGCCTGCTTCGCCGACCTCGGGGAGCGCCTTTTCATAAAGCTCGTCAAGTTCCCGCTCCGCGTGCTCCCTCGCCTCCTCGAAACGTGCCACCTCCCCAGCGATATCGCTTATTTTTTCGCGTATCACCTTGGCTTCATCGCGGCGAAGCACCGATATTTTTCCGATAGCTATGGCGCCGTAAACGCCTTTTCCGCTAAAGATACGCATCTGTGACCTCCACTTTAAAGATTTGCTTCAAAAAATTCCTTCATTGTCTGCAACGCCGTTTCTTCATCTCCGCCGTCAACGCTCACCTCGACTGTATCGCCGCATTTTACGCCGAGACTCATAATCGAAAACAGCTTTGCGGCATCCGCACTCTTGTCGCCTTTCTTAAGGGTAACGCGGCTTCCCGTTTCCTTTGCTTTGTTTACGAGCATTCCTGCAGGTCGGGCATGAATCCCCACCTCATCTTTTATAGTGTAGCTGAAGCTTTTCATTTGTTTGATGATTGCTTTTGTTTTGCAAAAGCTTCCTTTCTGTCCTTTTTGGACGTGGTTTGCGTAGCAAGTAGTCGATTCAAAGATTTATCTTTCAATCTGTCCTTTTCTTGGTAAGTCTCATAAGATCACGTCCGACGCGCACTTCACCGCTGACGACCGTTTTTATTTCGCCGTACTCGTCGCTGTTGCACACAACAATCGGCGAGGTAAGCTTGTATCCCTCATTCTTTATGCCCTTCATATCAAACGAAAGCAGGAGATCGCCGCGCTTGACAGTCTGCCCCGAATTTACGTGAGCCGTAAAATACTTGCCGTTCAGCTTTACGGTATCAATGCCG
Organism: Clostridia bacterium; assembly: GCA_017407885.1. The sequence continues at coordinate 172 of JAFQVU010000162.1, read as the reverse complement.
ATGTGAAGCAATATCTCGCAACCGTCCACGCCCTTGATATTGACCGCATGACGTGTATCAAACACCGTTTCAATCGTACCGTCGCACGGAGAATATAGCTTGCCCTCGCTCGGCTCGATTGCCGCACCGTCTCCGAGCATTCGCTGTGAGAAAACATCGTCTTCGACCATGT
>JAFQVU010000161.1 GCA_017407885.1 Clostridia bacterium | reverse complement strand
ACTGAAAAATTCACGAGGCGGCGCTTCGGATATAACGGCACCACCAAAAAACAGCGCACACCGATCGGATATATCTGCGCAGAACTCGGCATCATGACTGACCATAATTATCGCCTTACCTTCGTTTAGAAGAGCTTTGAATATTTTTTCGAGAGTTATCTTAAAAGCATAATCCATTCCCTTGGTAGGCTCGTCAACGAGGATTATGTCAGGATCACAAAGCAAAATTTTCGCGAGTGCCGCTCTTTGACGCTCACCTCCCGATAAATCAAACGGATGAAAATCAAGAAGGTCTTCTATCTGACACAGTTGTGCAATTTTATCGAAGTCATCCGAAATCTCACAAAGCTCCTCACGTACAGTTGAACAGGTGAAAAGCGTTGTAGGATCCTGCGGCAGAAGCGAGCATTTACCGTTTCGTATAATTTCGCCTGATTGAGAATTATACACTCCCGCAAGAAGTGCCAGCGCCGTGCTTTTTCCGCTTCCGTTACCGCCAAGAATACTTAAAAGCTCACCTGCTTTAACTTCGAGTGAAAGCGCTGATATTATGTCAGGCAAGGATGGCTCATACCTGTAGTAAAGCTCCTTTGCCGCCAACAATACCTCGCCGGAACACGCCGGTGTTCTTTCGAGATGAATCGGCTCATGCCCTTTAAGGTATTCGTTTATAACCTCCCGTCCCTCTCGCACAGTAATCGGTGTGTCGCCGCTCATCTTCAGCGCCGCATGTACGCGGGCTGCTGTAGGCATATAATAGTGAAACTCGCGCGGTAAACCTGCTCCGATCTCATGCGGCGGTGCATCGGCAATTATATGACCTTGATTCATAACAATAACGCGATCGGAAATTGCAAATGTATCCTCTAAACGGTGCTCTGCAAGAATCACGGTGATTCCAAGTTCGCGATTCAAACGACTGATTGAAGCAAGATACTCGGATGCAGCAATCGGATCAAGCTGTGAGGTCGGCTCATCAAGTATAAGTATTTCAGGGCGCATCGCCATCACCGATGCCAAGTTTACGAGTTGCTTTTCACCGCCAGAAAGCTCAGCGACATTGGCTTCAAATTTGTCTGCAATTCCAAAATATTCTGCGGTCTCAGCAACCCTTGCACGTATATCTGCGCTTGGAAGTCCGAGCCTTTCGAGCCCGAATGCAAGCTCGTGCCAAACTTTGTCGGTGACAAGTTGATCCTCGGGGGACTGCATTACAAATCCAATCAGTTCACATTCCTCACGTTGCGTGAGATCATTCGTACTTCTGCCGTCGATTGCAACAGAGCCGCTCAAGCTTCCGTGAGGTGCAAGCGATGGCTTTATGTGTCGCAAAAGAGTGGATTTTCCGCATCCGCTCGGACCACACACCGTAATAAATTCACCCTTTTTGATATTCAGCGTGATTCCGTCAATGGCAGGTACACTGCGAGAGGGATATGTAAATCTGAAGTTTTCAATTTTTAACAGATCCATATTTCACCTCCATAATAAGCGGATATGCGCACAAAAACGCATATACTATGACACAGCTGATACCGAACGGTGTTACATCAGCAATTTTGACTGTAGGATAAAATCTTAATTCAAGCGCACCGTAGACTATACCGGACAAAAAGTACGCCGCCATAAGAATTATCGTCGCAAGTGCATCCTTGTCACGTTCAGTCAAACGGTAAGGCGTAAAGCTTGTCGAATGAGTGAGCCCCCATCCTCGGCTTTTCATTGAATCAGCGGTATTCAGAGAATTTTCGAGTGCCCAAGTAAGAGTACCCGAAACAGCTTTGGCAGCGTGTTTTACTTTATCTCTCTTCTTTCCCGGTATTCCGTACATTCCGACACGTGCGTTGTATGCATCCTTCAAGTGGTTGACAAATCTTGGGACAAAGCGCAGTATCATTGAAATCGTGAGCGCAAGGGACGGTAGTGCACGCCCGATGAGATAGTGGAGCTTGTCCGTCGTCACAATGCGAGAAAATGCAAGACAAAGAATCAATGCGCTTCCAAGCATCAATGCGGCGGAAATACCGTATATTATACTTTCAAGCGTTAGCGGGTTGCCCGAGGGAAAATATGCGAGAATAGTTGCACCCTCATGCGAAAAAAGCGGATTTATAATAAGAGTGGTCAGTATCATCGGTACAAGCGCCGCACCGAAGCGAGAGCCGCCAAGTCGCCGCAGCATGAGGCATGCAAAAACGAGCGTAATTACCGTCGTCACGGGGTTCATGTAAAGCATTGTGACTGTACCTACAGCGATAAACCAAGTAATATTCACAAGCGGATGATAATCACAGAAACGCATATTTTCACCTCCTTAAAGCTTATTATCGGAAATTTAATTACAAAAGTGGTTTTGATGCACGTTCAAGTATTCCGTGCATATGGGCGATTGCCACACCATAGTTTGTCATAGGAATTTCTGCACGTTCAGCAAGCGAAAAACGGTGCTTCAACTCACGTGGATTCAGCGTGCATCCGCCACAGTGTATTACGAGCTTGAACTCCGACAAATCGCTTGGGAATTCCGTACCGGATGTAAAAACGAATTCCGGTTCTGCGCCGGTATGTTTTCGTATCCACATGGGTAGTTTTACAGTTCCAATATCTTCACACTGACGGTGGTGAGTGCACCCCTCTGATATCAAAATCTTATCGCCCGATTTTATTGTATCAAGCGCAGAAGCGCCTTTTACCGCTTGTGCAAAATTGCCTTTGTAGCGCGCCATAAGCATCGAAAATGAAGTAAGCGGCAGTGTACTCGGAATTATTTTTGAAACCATCCCAAACACCTGCGAGTCGGTGACCACCATTCGGGTATTAACACTTGCAAGTGCCTCTTCAAGCTCGGTATCACGGCAGACAAGCGGCATCGCACCTGCTTCGAGCAGATCCCGTATAACCTGCTGTTGCGGTAGTATAAGTCTCCCCTTCGGCGCCGATGCATCTATCGGAGTTACAAGAATAACAACATCTCCGCGCTCCACGAGATCGCCTATAAGACGTGCTTCGGGTTCTTTTGGCGCAAGTTCCGACAACTTTTCTTT
>JAFQVU010000160.1 GCA_017407885.1 Clostridia bacterium | reverse complement strand
CCATGTTAATGCCGTGCTCCTTGCGGAACGCCCAGAGCTTTTCGCTTATATATTTTACCGCCTCGGGACCTACAACGTCTCCGATAGCGAGGATTTTGAACTTATTCATATGTGCTCCTTTATGTGGTGGCTGTAGGAAAAAGGATTACTTCTTCTTTATATTATCCCAATATGCCTTTGCCGCCTGCTCTGTCTTGTTGTCGCCGTATTCGTAATACCGCTTATTTTTTAGTTCGTCCGGCAGATATTGCTGCTGTACCCAATGATTTTCATACTCATGCGGATACTTATACCCGACGAAATTCGGACTGCGCAGATGTGTCGGCACGTTCTGTCCGCGTCCGCCGGCGATATCCTCTGCCGCCTTCGCAAGTGCCGAGTACGCGCTGTTCGATTTGGGGGCAGTCGCAAGCATTACCGCCGCGTTGACGAGCGGTATTCGTCCCTCGGGCAGTCCAAGCTCGCGTGCCGATTCTACGCAAGCCCGTGTGATGACTGCCGCCATCGGGTAAGCAAGCCCGATATCCTCGCTTGCGATGACCTGCAGTCTGCGGCACGCCGAAACGAGGTCGCCGCCCTCGAGCAGCTTGGCGAGGTAAAACATCGCCGCATCGGGGTCAGAACCGCGTATTGATTTCTGCAGACAGGAAAGCAAATCGTAGTGAACGTCTCCGGCGCGGTCGAAGCTACCGAGCACCTTGGGCGTGAATCCGCGGATAAGCTCAGTTGTGATAACGCCGTCCCCTGCCGCGGCAAGATAGAAGGCATTTTCAAGCAGTCCGATACTTCGGCGCACATCCCCGGCACCTGCACCGGCAAGTGCATCAAGTGCATCATCGGGGCAAGTGACGGCTGTATTCTCGCTTTGATTGAGCGTATCAAGCGTCCGCGAAAGGGCGCGTTTTATCTCTTCGCGTGAAACGGGACGGAACTCGAACACCGCTGAACGCGAGATTATCGCGTTGTAGACGTAAAAATACGGATTTTCCGTTGTCGATGCGATAAGCGTGATGCGCCCGTCCTCGATATATTCAAGCAGTGACTGCTGCTGTTTTTTATTGAAATATTGTATCTCATCGAGGTAGAGGAGAATACCATCACCGCCGAGAAGCGTGCCTGTTTCCTCGATTACTTCCTTGACATCCGCAAGACTTGCGGTTGTCGCATTGAGACGGCGGAGCGTCATGCCCGACCGCTCGGCGATTATATTCGCGGCAGTGGTCTTGCCCGTCCCGGGCGGACCGAAGAATATCATATTCGTGATATGTCCCGAATCTACCATTCGGCGAAGCACGCCGTTCTGTCCGACAAGGTGTTCCTGTCCCACCATGTCGTCGAATCCGCGCGGTCTCACCTTGTCGGCAAGTGGCTGTATCATGGCATTTGTCCTTTCGTTTTTGTTAGGGAGTTACGAGTCGCTTTTCGAGAAAAGCTCCGCAAAAGCTTTATTATACGCATTCGCTCACAGAGTGCTCGCGTAAAGCTTCGAGGATGGCGCTCTCGGTAGTCGGGGCTCTCCTCACCTCCGCTCCTCCGCTTCGGTTCGGTGTCCCAACGACCGCGAATGTGTATCGCTCGTTTAACCATATTAATGTTGTTTGAGTCATTAAGTAACTTTGTGCAGTAAAAGAGTATTAATGTTGCAAGAGAAACGATAAGTGCAATACGGTTGCCGGGGTGGGGGACCCGGCTACCGAGAGCGTATTCGGAGCCATACGCAAACACTCTGTGAGCGAATGCGTTGTTTAAAGTTCTTTGCCAGGCTTTCTTTCAAGAAAGCCGCGTATTCCTTTTATTGCTAAACTCAAATTTCCGCCCTCGCCTCGCGTGCGGCAGAGACCGCGGCTTCAAAGAGCGCCATATCCTCGCAGAGATTTGCGAGTCTGAAGCGGAGTGCACCGTGCTGACGAATCCCCTCGTCCGCCGATGCGAAGAAATCGCCGGGACCTCGCTCACCGAGGTCGAACTCGGCTATCTTAAATCCGTCAAATGTCGATTTCATAACCTCAAGTCGGTCCTTCGCGCCGCTTGTGCCCTTCGCGTCGGACACAAGTACGCAGTAAGACTTCGCCGCACCGCGCCCGACTCGTCCGCGCAGCTGATGGAGCTGTGAAAGTCCGAACCGCTCAGCGTTTTCAATTATCATGAGCGTGGCATTGGGCACGTTCACGCCGACCTCGATAACCGTGGTCGAAACGAGCACGTCAAGCTCGCCAGCGGCAAAACGTCCCATCACGTCATCCTTCTCGGCAGGCTTCATCTTGCCGTGCACGCATCCTATTTTCAGTTCGGGGAGCGCCTCGGCGAGTACCTGCGCCCAAGTGACCGCCGCTTTCGGCGCGGCATCGGGTCGAGTTATTTCCGCAATATCGTATCCGAAATCGAATAGGCGAATGTCCTCTTGCGTGACCTCGCCGCTCTCGACTTCCTCAACCGACGGGCAGACGATGTACGTCTGATGTCCCTCGGCTTTTTGTTTTCTTATAAAATTGTTCAGCCGCTCGCGGTAGCTCTCGCCGACAACGAAGGTCTCAACCCGTTGTCTTCCCGGCGGAAGCTCGTCAAGCGTTGACATATCAAGCTCTCCGTAAAGGAACATGGCGAGCGTGCGCGGTATCGGCGTTGCACTCATCGTCAGCTGGTGGCAGGTATCGCCGCCGCCCTTGATAAGAAGCGCCTCGCGCTGTCCCACGCCGAAGCGGTGCTGTTCATCGCATATCACGAGTCCGAGCCGCGCGAAGTCAACCCCATCGGAGATAAGCGCATGTGTGCCAATAAGCAGGCCGATAGAGCCGTCTGAAAGAGAATCGAGCAACTCACGCCTCGCTTTACCCTTAACGGAGCCGGTAAGGAGCGCGCAGTTTATACCAAGCTTCAAAAGAAGCGGTGAAAGCTCGTTAAAATGCTGGACTGCAAGTATTTCCGTCGGCGCCATGAGCGCGCATTGGTATCCGTTTTTTATCGCTATATACGCCGCGGCTGCCGCCACCATCGTCTTTCCGCTTCCAACGTCACCCGACACAAGCCGTCTCATCGGTCTGCCAGATGCGAGGTCTGCGGCAATTTCGGATATTGAGCGCTTCTGTGCGCCCGTGAGCGTGTATGCGAGCAGGTCGGTAAGCGGTGAAATATCCCCGTCTGTGAGTGTGGGCGCGGTGACATCCCTCTCTTTCGCCTTGCCTGCGCCGAGTGCAAAGCGGTACAGCTCCTCGAAAATAAGGCGGCGCTTTGCGATTTCAAGTGTCTTGAAATCGGGGGGCATGTGTATACCGCGCAGTGCCTTGGCGACACCGCAGAGCCCGTTCTCCTCGCGAACGCTGTCGGGGAGTATCTCCGGTATATCCTCTCCGAGCGCGGACAGCGCCTCGGAAACGAGTTTTGCAAGGAATTTCTGCGTTATGCTCGTGGTGAGCGGATAGACCGCGACAAGCGGAGCAAGCGGACGTCCCTCGATTATCGGCTCGACTGTGGGAGAGGAGAGGATATTTTTCTTTCCCTCTCGCGTAAGTTTGCCGTAAAAGCGGTATTCGCCGCCCTTGACTATCGAATCTTTAATGTACGGTTGATTGAAAAAGGTTATCTCGCAGCTGCCCGACTCGTCAAACGCGCGGAGTTTGCTTATTGTCATACCGCGCCTGAGTGTCGCGTTGTGCACGTCGGTCGCCGCCGTCAGGATGAACGATGCTGTCTCTCCGCCGACTGCCGCGGCTATTGGCTTCACGTTGCCGCGGAACTCGTATGCGCGCGGAAAATGGTACAAAAGGTCGCCCACCGTGGCGATACCGAGCCTTGCAAGTGCTTTGGCTTTGGTCTCGCCCACGCCGCGCATATACTGTATGCTTGTCGTGAATGTAAGCTGCATCGTTTTGTTTCCTTTGTGTGTTGATTTGTGGGGCGAATGCCCCTTATTGGGGCGCATCCACAGTGGGAGCGGTGTCTCGTGGCGGTACAAGCGCCCATCGCAGGGGGGCGACCTCGCCGTAAACGGCTCGGGGATACGTCCTCACCGCGCCCACGCGGTGAGGGGATGCGGTCTCTGCCGTGCTTGCACGTCAGAGGGGAGACGATACGAGAGGGGCGACAACCAACTCATCATCCGCAGGTTTTCGCCCCTCTCGTGCTCTCCCCCTTTCCTTGGCTCTTCCGAGGTGAAGTCCGATGTTGCGCTTCGCGCAGGGGGAGTACCGGTAAGGGGCGGCGGGATCGCTTCGCTGTCCGCCTTGGTTTTGTGGCACTGTCGCGCTACGTGCGCGGCAGTGCATGTTAGATTGGGGGCGGATTCGCTTCGCTCTCCGCCGGAAGTGCATTTTGGTCGGGGCATTAGAGTCCGCGGAAGCCTTTGCCGATGACCTCGCTTGAATTGGTTATCATCATAAATGTTTTCGGGTGTTCACGCTTCAGGTATTTCTGGAGCTGTGTTGCCTGATAGCGGTGCATCGCGGTGCTTATCATGTATTTTTTTGCATGAGAGTATCCGCCGACGCCCTCTATCACGGTACAGCTTCGTTTAAGCTCCTTTATGATATAATCGGCGATAGGCTCGGGAGTATCGGTAATTATCTGGAAGCATTTACACATATTAAAGCTCTCAATGACCGAGTCGATGACCGCCGTTTTGACGAGCAGACCAAGCACCGAGAAAAGTCCCGTCTTAACGCCGAACAGGAATGCAAGTGCGGTGATTCCGGCATCGCTTATAAGGAGTGCCGTGCCGATATTCATTCGTGTATATTTGCGAAGGATCATCGCAATGATATCCGTTCCGCCGGTCGAACCGTCGCAATTGAAGAGGATCGCCGAACCGACCGCAGGAAGTCCGATCGCAAAGACCAGCTCAAGAAGCGGCTGATCGGTAAGCGGTGCTGCAAGAGGAATCAGCCATTCAAACAGCATCAGTCCGCCCGAAAGAGTGAGCGAGCCGAGCACCGTCTTGACGGTGCATCCGCGCCCGAGAAAAGCGAAACCAAAAACAAGCATCGCCACATTGATTACAGTTGCAACAATACTCGCGGACGACAGATGAAAATAATTACCGAGCACGACCGAGATGCCGCTCACGCCGCCGGTTGAGAAGTTGTTCGGGAACTTGAAAAAGTAAACGCCGAGCGCTACAAACAGTGCGCCGATCACGCAAAGTGCGTATTCCTTGAGAATTTTTCTTTTCATTTCTTCTCTCTTACCCTTTCACGGGAGCGAAATATGTACCTATGTGCTCGCCGTCGCTGATTCGGTAAAGTACTTCCGGATTTTTGCCATTTACTATAAGCATCGGAATCCCTGCCTCGGTTACTATCTGTGCCGCTTTTATCTTGGTAATCATACCGCCCGTGCCTCGCTCACTTCCGGCGCCGCCGGCATATGAGATAACCGTATCATTTATTTCGTCCACTCTGTCGATAAGCTTTGCATCGGGGTTCTTCTTGGGATCACAGTCGTAAAGACCGTCAATATCCGACAGATTTATCAGAATGTCCGCGCCGCAGACAAGAGCGACATACGCGGACAGCGTATCGTTACCGCCGAATTTAAGCTCCTCGGTGGATATCGGGTCATTCTCGTTGACAATCGGCACACAGCCGAGCTTCAAAAGCTCGCGGAAGGTGTTCTCGGCGTGGGTACGGCGGATATCGTTATCGATGATATCCTTGGTCATAAGCAGCTGCCCCACCGTATGTCCGTAGGTTGCGAAGAAATTCTCGTAGACCTGCATAAGCTCCGCCTGACCGATTGCGGCAAGTGCCTGCTTTTCCTCGGTGGTTTCGGGACGTCTGCCGAGTCCGAGTCTTGCGATGCCTGCGGCGACCGCGCCCGAGCTTACGAGGATGACCTCGTGTCCGTAATTTTTAAAATCGGAGAGGATCCGCACAAGCAGCTCCATACGGCGAAGATCGAGCCTTCCGCTCGCGTGCGTTAATGTGTTGGAGCCGATCTTTACTACGATCCGCGCTTTGTTTTCAAGTATACTCATGGTTTTGTATTGTTAGTCCTTTCGGTTTTTATACATGTGCTTGTGGTGCGCACAGCGCATTGCCTCGCCGCTTTGCGGCTCGGGGATGCGGTCTCACCGCGTGGGCGCGGTGAGGGGGTACGGGATACGAGAGGGGCGACAACCAACTCATCATCCGCAGGTTTTCGCCCCTCTCGTGCTCTCCCCCTTTCCTTGGCTCTTCCGAGGTGAAGTCCTATATTGCGCTTCGCGCAGGGGGAGTACCGCTAAGAGGCGGCGGAATCGCTTTGCTGTCCGCCTTGGTTTGGTGGAACTGTCGCGCTTCATGCGCGGCAGTTCGTGCGGCGGAGACGCTTCGCTGTCCGCCTTGGGTTGGGGGCGCGTAGTCGCTCCGCTCTCCGCGCTTTATGTGCGGCGAGGTATAGTATTATCAATATGCTTTGAAGCAGTCGAAGAGCGCCTCAAATTCGGCATCGCTGCTGTAGGTGAAGCAGATGCTAACTATGCGGTCAGCAAGCTTTCTTACGAGCATTGTCTGGTTAAGGGATACGCCGTATGCATCTACACCGTATTCAAAGCAGGTGTACTCCGCGCCGAGAATTTTTTCCTTGACAACATCCGAATATGTCACTCCGTCAAGCTGTGAATCGAGTTGTGCTTTGAGTGCATCGACATACTTTTCTGCAGTAAGCTCCGCGACTGCGGCTTCGACAAGAACGACAACACTGCCAAAGGTCACGGCATCAGTCGCCATCATTTCGTAAACGCCGCTCGCGCCCGTTTCTTCCTCGGCATACATCCCAAGCTCGCGCATCTCTTCCTCGGTTGCTATAACGATATTATCCGAAGGGGTAAAGGAAAGTCCAAGCCATTTGCTTGAATAGCCGTTTTCATCAATGGTACCTGCTTCATACGGTGCATCGTTTGTGATAGGCGCCGTTACGCCGCACGCGGTGAATGTAAGCATTGCAAACATGAGAAGTGCGAGGATAAGGGAAAGTCGTTTCATTTTTGTATCTCCTTGAAACATATTAATTCCGTAAAACGGTAACTTTTTTCTGAAAATTTTGTCAAAGGTCTTTGCAAATCGTCAAATATATATTATAATATATAATATAGACTTTTACCGTCAGATATATTATACATGGTATCAGACTAAATTGCAAGAGCTCGGAGCAAATTTATTCCGTTTGCGCCGAAATTTTCAACCGATAACGAAAGCGACGGTTTATCTGAATGAAAAAACACTCGACCATCCCTGAACTGCTCGCCCCTGCAGGCTCTCCCGAAGCACTCGATGCCGCCATCGCAGGCGGTGCTGATGCGGTATACTTCGGCGGCGGCGCGTTCAACGCGCGAATGAACGCCAAAAACTTCGCAGGCGATGCTCTGCGCGATGCCATCGACAAATGCCGCCTTTACGGCGTAAAAACGAATATTACGCTCAACACCCTTATCCACAACCGTGAGATGGACGATGTGCTCCGCTACGTTGAGGAGCTTTACACGCTCGGCGCGGATGCGCTCATCGTCGCCGACCTCGGAGCGGCGAGTCTCATACACCGCTATTTCCCCGATTTCGAGCTGCACGCGTCCACTCAAGCGCTCGGGCATAATCTCGATGCGGCAAAGGTGCTCGCCGAGCTTGGTTTTTCGCGTATGGTCGCGGCGCGCGAGCTGTCGTATGCCGACCTCACAACGCTCTGCAGCGAGTCCCCGATTGAAACGGAGATGTTCATTCACGGCGCGATATGCGTATCGCAGTCGGGCGGATGTCTCGCAAGCTCGCTAATCGGCGGACGAAGCGGTAACCGCGGCGAATGTGCACAGCCCTGCCGACTGCCGTACCGAAAGTGCGGTGCAGGCGCGAAGGACACGTACGCGCTCAGCCTTAAGGACATCTGCCTTGCCGAGCATATCACGGAAATACTGTCACTCGGCGCGGCATCATTAAAAATCGAGGGGCGGATGAAAAGCCCCGACTATGTATACGGCGTGACGAGCATTTACCGAACACTGCTCGATGAAGGACGAAATGCAAACGCGGACGAAATAAGCCGTTTGCAGGCACTCTTCTCCCGAAGCGGTTTTACGGACGGCTATTTTAGGGCAAAGCTTGGACGCAGTATGCTCGGTATCCGCACGGATGCGGACAAATCACGCACCGCCGAGGCGGAAAACACCGTCAACTTCGCGCTTCTTATGAAGGACCGCCGCCGTCCGATGAATATTAAAGCACGTATTGAGGAAAACAAACCGATAGAACTTTGCGCCGAAGTAGACGGCAGGACGGTCACAGTGTACGGACAAGTCCCCGACAAGGCGCAAAACCGTCCGCTAACGCCCGATGCGATTATGAAAAATCTCGAAAAGCTCGGCAATTCGCCGTTCAAAATGGGTAAGAGCGAATTACAGCTCGGCGATGGACTAATACTCCCCCTG
>JAFQVU010000159.1 GCA_017407885.1 Clostridia bacterium | reverse complement strand
CATTTAAAAATAAAATCCTGTCGCTGAATTAATTCAGCGACAGGATTTTATTTTTAAATGTTTTATCCCATATTCTCCGGTAGCTTCTTACCGCCCATGATGTGAAAATGCAGATGCTTCACAGTCTGGCAGGCATCGTCGCCGCAGTTGGTGATAACGCGGTAACCGTTTGTGAGTCCGGCTTCACTTGCAATCTTCGGAATGGCTTCGAATATCTTCGCCACAACCGCAGAGTTCTCCGCAGTAACTCCGTCAGCCGACGGAATGTGGAGCTTCGGAATCACAAGAATGTGTACGGGAGCTTGAGGGGCGATATCGTGAAAAGCTAAAATATGCTCGTCCTCATATGCTTTCTTTGAGGGGATCTCTCCCGCAATTATTTTACAGAAAAGGCAATCCATCGTTGTTTCTCCTTTGTGTTTATTTCTTTATGACCATTATACTCTAAATATATGAAAAATTCAAGATGTACAGAAAAATTTACTTTGAAATGCTTCAAATTTTTTCGAATTTAATTGACAAATTGCAACTTAAGGGTTATAATAATAATGTAATAATGTTTTTAATAAGGAGATATATAAAATGAAAGTTACAAAAGATTCTATTATCGGTGAGGTTCTTGATTTTGACCGTGAGACTGCACAGTTCTTCCTTGAGATAGGTATGCACTGCCTTGGCTGTCCTTCCGCGCGCGGAGAGACAATTGAAATGGCATGCGAAGTTCACGGAACAAATGCAGATGAGCTTGTTGCTAAGATCAACGAGTTCCTCGAAACCAAGTAAAAAAAGCAAATCGGCGCCTTTGGCGCCGATTTGTATAGATTCTTTATTATGCATGTAATAAAATTAAGTCACAGACTTGCCGCTGTGGCATCGTTAGTCGGGAAGGGAACTGTTGCGGATATCGGGACAGATCATGCCCAGCTCCCCATATGGCTTGTTCAAAACGGTCATGGGCGTGCACTTGCATCCGATATAAACGAAGGTCCGTGTCAGCGTGCGCGTGTCAATATATATCAGTGGGGACTCCACGGAAAAATAAAAGTAAAATGCTGTGCGGGACTCGACGGGATTGAGGAGTTTGCGCCCGATAATATCGTTATAGCCGGTATGGGCGGTGAGATGATAATGTCAATTCTCGAGGCATCGGAATATCCCAAGAAGTCGCGTTGCAGGCTTGTCCTTGCGCCACAGTCAATGCAGGACGTACTGAGACGGTATTTGTGCGAGAACGGTTTTTCTATCACGGAAGAAGTTGTAGTAAAGGACGGCGGGAAGTACTATCAGATACTTTCGGCTGAATATACCGGCGAGAATACCGCACTTGAAGAGTACGAATACAAGCTTGGGCAAATAAATCTTGAGCGTGCTAAAACTGCTCCAACCGAGGTTGACATACCGTGGCTGACCGCTCAAAGGAGAGCGGCGGAACAGCGTGTATCGGGACGTGCCGGCTCATGCGATGATTCGGATGAGCAGATTAGAGATAAAGCACTCCTTTATGAGATAAATAAAATACTTGACGAGGTAAAATAATATGCCGAGAGTATGTGAGCTTTATGAGTTCCTGAATTCAAAATACCCTACCTCATATTCATGCGAATGGGATAACGATGGACTTATGCTTGCGGATGATCCGGACCGTGAGGTCGTTCGCGTGCTTTGTACGCTTGATGTGACCGACGCGGCGATAAATTACGCCATTGAGCATAATTATGATGTGATCGTTTCTCACCATCCGATGATATTCCACCCGCTGAAAAGCGTGAGCTACGCTGATCCGGTAGGTCGCAGAGTGATGAAGCTGCTTAAGAATAAAATTTCCGTTATGTCGTTCCATACGCGCCTTGATGCGGCACCGGGCGGACTCAATGATGTTTTTGCAAACCTACTCGGACTTACGGATGTCGAACTGCTCGAAGCGGACGGAGAGGCGATAGGACGTATCGGTACGCTTCCAACTGTGCAGTCATGCGCTGATTTTGCGGCGTTCGCTAAAAAGACGCTTTCTGCAGAGCGCGTACTGTATGCACAGTCAAGCGGTGCAGTTCATCGCGTGGCAATATGCGGCGGAGACGGAAAGGATTTCGTCAAGGCGGCAAAGGTTGCCGGCGCTGACAGTTACTTAACGGGACAGCTCTCATATAACATAATGGAGGATGCCAATGCAGTCGGACTCAATCTTTTTGAAGCAGGGCATTTTTTCACCGAGGATTTCATCTGCAGCTATTTGACTCTGCTCATACTTAAAAAATACACCCAGGTACAGACCGGTTACTTTAACAGTAACAATATAAAAGCAGTATGACCGGATATAACTGTATTATGGTCTATAGCGCCGATAAAGAGAAGATACTCATGTGTAAGCGCACACGGGATCCTTATAAAGGGCTATATAATCTTGTCGGCGGTCATATCGAAACCGGCGAGAGCGGAGAGGATGCCGCATACCGTGAGCTATATGAGGAAACCGGCATTACGCGCGGCGATATAACTCTTCGGCATCTGATGGATTTTACGTACTATAATCAGGACTGTTATGTAGAGGTTTGGTGCGGACGGCTGAGATCCGAGGTAACACTTACCGAGGAGGCGCATCCGCTCGAATGGCTCGATTTCGATCACGATTTTTTTGATATGAATAATTTTGCGGGAGAGGGAAATATCGGACATATGCTTGAGCAGATCAAGCAGTTTGGTGACGGTTTCCTCGACTGACAATTAAAAAGGAGTAATATTATGCCATACATTAACGCAAAGGTGAGTGTCAATCTCACAGAAGAAAAAGCAATCGAATTCAAGGCGGCGCTCGGTAAAGCCATTGAAGCAATTCCCGGAAAGACAGAGACATATCTGATGGTATGCATAGAGGATGGACAAAAGCTGTGGTTTGCCGGCGACAACACAAAGCCGCAGGCATTTATTGATGTGCGTATTCTCGGACGGGCAAAATCAGAGGACTATTCTCGTATGACGGGTGTTCTCTGCGATATTTGCAATGACTTGCTAGGTATTTCCCCAGACTCGGTTTACGTAACATACAGTGAGTTTGAAAATTGGGGCTGGAACGGAAAAAATTTCTGATTTGGGGTAATCAATGATAACAATAGAACAGATAAGGCAGAGCGATACCATACGAACGTATATAGAAAACGCGGATCAAGTATTGTGTTCGCTTGGATATACCGAGCACAGCTTTGCACACGTCGGCAGGGTGTCAAATACAGCAAAGCGAATTCTGCTCGAGCTCGGATATTCCGAGCGGGAAGCGGAGCTTGCGGCGATTGCGGGATATCTTCACGACATCGGAAACATCGTAAATCGCGTGGAGCATGCGCAGAGCGGCGCGGTTATGGCGTTCCGCATACTTGATAACATGGGCGCGGATCCTTCCGATATTGCGGTGATCATAAACGCTATCGGAAATCACGACGAATCAACCGCCGTCGCTGGAAATGCGATTTCAGCGGCACTTATAATAGCTGATAAGACCGACGTACGCGAGTCTCGCGTGCGTAATACCGATCTTGCATCATTTGATATTCACGACAGAGTAAATTATTCGGTAAAACGTGCCGATCTTGATATCCGTACAGACAAAAAGGAGATCGAGCTTAAGCTTGTCATCGACACGGATTTTTGTTCTGTGATGGATTATTTTGAAATATTTCTCGGAAGAATGAAGCTTTGCTGCAGTGCCGCAGCAAGGCTTGGATTCCGGTTCAGACTTTCGGTGAACGATCAAATCATGCTGTAATATAAAAAGCTACAACATATACTTCTAAGGAGATAGGCAATGAGAAATATTAAGGATATTTTTGCGAGTATGGTATTTAACGATGCCGTAATGCGCGAAAAGCTTCCAAAGGAAACATACAAATCGCTTATAAAAACAATAGAGGACGGAAAAGAGCTTGATATAAGCCTTGCCAACGTAGTTGCCAACGCGATGAAGGACTGGGCTATTGAAAAGGGCGCGACTCATTTCACTCATTGGTTCCAACCGATGACGGGTATCACCGCCGAGAAGCACGACAGCTTTATTACGCCTGTCAGCAACTGTGATGTAATTATGGAGTTCTCCGGTAAAGAGCTTGTAAAGGGCGAACCGGATGCTTCGTCTTTCCCCTCGGGCGGTCTGCGTGCAACTTTTGAAGCACGCGGATATACCGCATGGGATCCGACATCGTATGCGTTCATTAAGGACAACACGCTCTGCATACCGACTGCATTTTGTTCATTCGGTGGGCAGGCGCTTGACAAAAAGACGCCGCTCCTACGTTCAATGGAAGCGGTCAGCCGCCAAGCTATACGCGTGCTTCGGCTGTTTGGAAATCAGACTAAAAAAGGTGTGAGCACTGTCGGTGCGGACCAGGAATATTTCCTCATTGACAAGACTCTCTTTGAAAAACGTAAGGAT
>JAFQVU010000158.1 GCA_017407885.1 Clostridia bacterium | reverse complement strand
GCAATTATGAAATTTCTCGAAAGCAAGCCTGTTGCAGTGGTTATTTCTTCATCGCTTGATGTATTTCCCGAGTTCGTTGAGCTCGGAGAATATTTTGAGGTTCCGATCCTCAGAACATCGGATACCACAAGTGCATTCATGGCGGCACTTATCGCGTTTTTGAATGTTCAGCTTGCTCCGAGACTTACACGACATGGCGTGCTTGTCGAGGTATACGGAGAGGGCGTACTTATTCTCGGTGATTCCGGCGTAGGTAAATCGGAGACGGCTATTGAGCTTGTAAAGCGCGGTCACCGTCTTATTGCCGACGATGCGGTTGAGATCAAGCGTGTATCCGCAAAGACACTTGTCGGAAGCGCCCCGGAAATCATACGTCACTATGTTGAGCTTCGCGGTATAGGTATAGTTGACGTGCGCCGTATATTCGGTATGGGTGCCGTTAAGCTGACCGAAAAGATTGATATGATTATAAATCTTGAGCCTTGGGTTCAAGGGAAGATGTATGACCGATTCGGTCTCGATTCCGAATACACAGAGATACTTGGTATCAAGATTCCCACCACAACTATTCCGGTAAAGCCGGGACGTAACCTTGCAATTATTCTCGAAATTGCCGCGATGAACAACCGTCAGAAGAAGATGGGCTTCAATACGGCTGAAGAGTTTAACAAGAAGCTGATGGGACAGATGGGTATCGACACAAACGGAGTTTGATAAAAATAAATTAATATATATTTTTTAAGGAGAAATTAAGAAGATGACACTTGTAATTATGGCTGCAGGAATGGGAAGTCGCTACGGCGGACTTAAGCAGATTGACCCAATCACACATCACGGTGAGTTTATCGTAGATTTTTCTATATATGATGCGATAAAAGCCGGATTTGACAAGGTGGTTTTCATAATAAAAGAAGAAAATTACGATGTATTCCGCGAAACAGTCGGCAAGCGAATTGAGGGCGCTGTTGAGGTTGATTATGTTTTCCAGAGCCTTGACAATATTCCCGAGGGCTTCACTGTGCCGGAAGGACGTACAAAGCCGTGGGGAACTGCACATGCGGCTCTTATGGCGGCGGATGTTGTAAACGAACCGTTTGCAATTATAAATTCCGATGACTTCTACGGCAGAGATGCCTTCAAGCAGCTTTATGATAAAATGTCAGATGCGAAGGGCGGCGGTCACTTTGCTATGGCAGGATATATACTTGAAAATACTATCACCGAAAACGGTTATGTTTCCCGCGGAGTATGCGAGGTTGTGGACGGTCATTTAAAGAATGTTGTTGAGCGTACCAAAATTCAGGAAAATGACGGCGTTATTCAGTACTTTGAAAATGACACATGGCATGATCTTGACCGCAAGGCGGTTGTCTCTATGAACTGCTGGGCGTTTACCCCGGATGTTTTTGCAATGCTGCGTGAGGGATTCGTTGATTTTATGCGCGAACTTCCGTCGGCGTCCGATCCGATGAAAGCCGAGTATTTCCTGCCTTTCCTTGTACAGAGTCGTATTGACCGAGGGGAGTGCGACGTGGCTATGCTCGAAACGAGCGCGAAGTGGTACGGTGTTACATATGCTGAAGATAAACCTAAGTTTGTTGAGTTTATCAAGGCACAGACTGCATCCGGCGTATATCCGGACGGTCTTTGGAAGTAAGATTTAAACTGATTTCGGAGGAATAAAAATGTCTATTTTGGTTACCGGTGGTGCCGGATTTATCGGTTCACACACTGTTGTTGAGCTTCTTAATATCGGTAAGGATGTCGTTATTGCGGATAACTTCTGCAACTCAAAGCCTGTCGTACTTGAGCGTATTCGCAAGATTACAGGTAAAGATTTCAAATTTTATAATGTTGATCTCTGCGACAAAAATGCACTTGAGGTTGTGTTCGCATCCGAAAAAATTGATTCCGCTATACATTTCGCGGGACTCAAGGCTGTAGGCGAATCCTGCGCGATTCCGCTTCGCTATTATCAGAATAACCTCATCAGCACGCTTAATCTTTGTGAGCTGATGGCAAAATACAACTGTAAAAACCTCGTCTTCTCTTCATCTGCAACAGTATACGGCAAACCGGCATCTGTACCGATTCGTGAGGATTTCCCGAACTCCGCAACTAACCCTTACGGAGAGACCAAGCTCATGATCGAGCATATTCTGAAGGATCTTTACAAGGCTGACGCTGAATGGAACACAGCGATCCTTCGTTATTTCAATCCTATCGGTGCTCATGAGTCCGGTATGATCGGTGAGGATCCTTCGGGTATTCCGAATAATCTGATGCCGTACATTACTCAGGTAGCAATCGGAAAGCGCGAATGTCTTTCTGTATTCGGAGATGATTACGATACGCACGACGGAACCGGTGTGCGTGACTACATTCACGTTGTTGACCTTGCAAGAGCTCACCTTGCCGCACTTGCATGGCTTGAGAAGAAGCCGGGGCTCGATGTTTTCAATGTCGGCACAGGTCATGGCTACTCCGTGCTCGATATTGTAAAAGCATATGAGAACGCTACCGGCAAAAAGATAAATTATAAGATCGCACCTCGCCGTCCCGGTGATATCGACGAATGTTATGCTGATCCTACCAAGGCTCGCGAGATACTTGGCTGGCAGGCTGAACATGAGATCGATGATATGTGCCGCGACAGCTCCCGTTGGCAGACGCTCAATCCGAACGGATATGATGCATAATTAAAATTTCCAAGAGGAATTTACAATGATAACAAAAGAACTTTTCGGCAAAAAGCCTTGCGGCTGTGAGGTCTACGCCTATACGCTGACAAATAAAAACGGCGCTTCGGTGAAGATACTCACAATGGGCGGTATAATACAGTCACTGAACGTCCCTGACCGCGATGGAAATATGGCTGATGTTGTGCTTGGATTTGATACGGTTGAAGCTTATCTTAAGGATGACGGTTATCACGGTGCTATCATCGGACGCTACGGAAACCGTATTGCAAACGGACGCTTCACCCTTAACGGTATTACCTATCAGCTCGCCCTCAACGAAAACGGGAAAGTACATCTTCACGGCGGAAGCACGGGCTTCAATAAGAAATTATGGGATGCTGTTCCGTATGAAAAAGTTGGGGAGCAGGGAATTATAATGACTCTCATAAGTGAGGATGCCGAGGAGAATTATCCCGGTACACTTCGCGTAAAGGTGACATATTCTCTCACTGACGAAAATGAGCTCAAGATACACTACGAGGCGACCTGCGATCAGGATACAGTCATCAATATGACAAATCACTCGTACTTTAACCTCGGCGGATATAATTCCGGATCCGTACATGACCATTATCTGCAGATCGTTTCGGATGAAATAACCGAGATCAACGATAAGCTTCTCCCGACAGGGAAGCTGTACAATGTGGACGGCACGCCGTTTGATTTCAGAGAACCAATGAAGATAGGCGCGCGTATTGCCGATATGAGCGATCCCCAGCTCAAGATTGCCGGCGGATATGACCACAACTATGTTCTCAATTCAGACGGAAGTGTAAAAAAGCAGATAGAGCTTTATGATGAAAAATCCGGACGTGTTATGAGCGTTCTTACCGATCAGACCTCTGTTCAGCTTTATTCATCCGGCGCAATGAACGGAGAGACGGCAATGAAGGGCGGAATGAAACAGGCTCCCGGACTTGCTGTATGCCTTGAAACACAGCATGCACCGGACAGCCCCAACCATGATAATTTCCCCTCAACCAAGCTTCGCGTAGGCGAAAAATACGATACTACCACTGTTTATGCGTTCAGTGTAAAATAACTCCAATCAGGAGGATTAATGCAAGAGTTTTTCAACCATACAGTACACGCACTCATTCATACATTTGAGCATACATGGTATATGCTCCCACTGCTTTTGCTCGTATATTTTCTTATTGAGCTTATAGAGCATAAGGCGATGGATAAGGTAAGGCGTGTGCTTGCAAACAGAAATTTTGGAATAATAGGCGCGGCACTGCTCGGACTTTTCCCACAGTGCGGATTTTCTGTTGCTGCGGCAAACCTTTATTCCGAGCGGCTCATCAGTGCGGGAACCGTTGCGGCGGTATTTATCGCGACGAGCGATGAGGCGCTTCCTATATTGCTTGCAAATCCGGCAAGCGCAAAATGGTTTTTGCCAATGCTCGCCATTAAGTTTGTTTATGCGCTGTTTGTCGGCTTCTTGGTGAATCTTATATTCAAACTCACTCGTCTTGATACAGTAAAAAGACGTGAGGCGCACCACCATTCAGTGCATGTTCATGAGGGCGGCGAGCATCATCACTGCGCACACTGTGACAGTCAAAGCGGTATAGTAAGCGCGGCACTGAAGCGCGGCTTTTCAATCTTTGCATTTGTTTTCCTGACCAGTTTTGTTCTTCACATTGCTATTGATATTCTTGGCGAGGACAAGCTTCGCGGATTTATGATGAGCGACAGTTTAGTGCAGCCCTTTCTTGCGGCACTCATCGGACTTATTCCGAACTGCGCGGCAAGCGTGGTTACGACCGAGCTTTTTGTCACCGGTGCACTCGGATTCGGATCTCTTGCGGCGGCACTTTGTGCCGGAGCTGGAGTTGGTATGCTTGTTCTGTTCCGCGTAAACCGTTCGCACAAGCAAAACTTTGCTTTGCTCGGACTCTTGTATGCTGCTTCGGCTATACTTGGAGTATTTATAGAAATTTTGATTTAACATCCCCGCGCACGTAACCCGTGCGCGGCGGCTTGCTTTCATGAGAGGTTAAAGGGAAACGTTATTATGTTTGAA
Organism: Clostridia bacterium; assembly: GCA_017407885.1. The sequence goes on along the minus strand of JAFQVU010000158.1, from coordinate 5,755 downwards.
AAACTTAGAATAACCGAAGAAAATTATGAAAAAATGGCAGAGGATCTTTCGCTCCCCGAGGTCGTATGCGATCAGGAGCGGTATACAAAGCTCATGCGCGAGCATAAGAGGCTTACTCCGATAGTCGAAAAATACCGTGAATATGTTGCCTGCGAAGCACAGCTTCGTGAGACGGAGGAGATGCTTTCTGAAAAGCTTGATCCCGAGATGGAGGAGCTTGCGCGAGAGGAGCTTGCAGTTCTGAAGGAACAGCTTCCTGCAATTGAGCGCGATCTTCAGATACTTCTTCTGCCGCATGATCCGAATGATGACAAGAATGTTATTATCGAAATAAGAGGCGGTGCGGGAGGCGAAGAAGCGGCACTTTTTGCCTATGTGCTTTACCGCATGTATAACATGTATGCCGCATCTGTCGGCTGGAAAACCGAGATACTTTCCTGCAATGAGACCGAACTTGGCGGATTCAAGGAAGTCAGCTTTATGGTCGAAGGAGAGGGGGCGTATTCTCGTCTCAAATTTGAATCGGGCGTGCACCGCGTACAGCGCGTGCCCGTAACCGAGTCGCAGGGAAGAATACAAACATCTACTGCAACTGTCGCGGTTTTACCCGAAGCGGAGGATGTTGAAATTGAGATAAATCAGTCCGACCTTGAAATTGAAACTATCAAATCAAGCGGCGCCGGCGGTCAGCATGTAAATAAAACAGAGTCGGCGATACGCCTGCTTCACAAGCCTACGGGTATCGTTATCGAGTGTCAGGATGAGCGCTCGCAGTTTAAAAACCGCGACAAGGCGATGAAATTGCTTCGTACCAAGCTTTTTGACATGAAGCAGGCTGAACAGGATGCTAAGATTGCATCTGAAAGAAAGAGTCAGGTCGGAACGGGAGACAGAAGCGAGCGTATTCGCACATATAATTATCCGCAGAGCCGCGTGACCGACCACCGCATCGGTGTTACCCTTCATTCGCTCGAAGCTTTTCTGAACGGCGAAATCGAAGAGATGCTGACAGCGCTTGCCACTGCTGATACTGCGGCGAAACTTGCGAACAGTTGATGTCTGTTCTGCTGTAATTACTGCCCGTCGAAAGGATAAAAATGGACACTATAATATCATATCTTGGCGAAAACGAAAAAATAAATAATGATATATTCGCAGCGGCAGGAAAATTGCTCCGCGATGGCAGACTTGTAGCTTTCCCGACTGAAACCGTATACGGTCTAGGTGCAAATGCGCTTGATTCAAGTGCCGCGGCGAAGATTTACGCCGCCAAAGGCAGACCGTCTGACAATCCGCTTATCGTTCATCTGGCGGATGTGTCGGATGCTGACAAGTACTGTTACACAAACGAGCTGTTTTGGCGTATTGCCGATGAATTTATGCCGGGACCGATCACGGTTGTTCTTAAAAAACGCGAATGTGTTCCCGATACTGTAACGGGGGGGCTTGATACAGTTGCTATACGAGTGCCGTCAAACGAAGATGCACGCCGACTTATCGCGGCGGCAGGTGTTCCCATAGCTGCGCCGAGTGCCAATATTTCGGGTAAACCAAGTCCAACCTGCGCACAGCATGTTATCGAGGACATGACGGGACGAATCGACATGATCATAGTAGGTGATGAATCCGATATCGGTGTTGAATCGACTATTGTCAAGCTCGATGACAACAGCATGACACTTTTACGTCCCGGTGGAATCACGGTTGAAATGCTCTCGAAACTTGGCGAGGTTAAGCTTGACAAGGCGATAACAGGAAAATTAAGCATGGGTGAGCGCCCATTGGCGCCGGGAATGAAATACCGTCACTATGCTCCCGATACAAGGCTTGTTATGCTTGACGGCTCGAACGAAAAGATACATAAGTTCCTTGCCGAGCAGACGAAGTCAAAAAAAATCGGCGCGATTGTTTTTGAAGATGAAGTGAAAATTTTTAATGACCTTGATATTTCACTTGTATCCATCGGCGAGCACAGTATTAAAAATGAAGCGCATTTCCTTTTCAAAAAACTCCGCGAGATTGACGGGTGCGGATGCGATATATTTTATGTGAAGGTCCCCGAAAAAACAGGAATCGGTCTTGCTGTGTACAATCGTATGCTTAAGGCGGCGGGACATGAGATTATTGAGTTGTAAATGCAGGCATGACCATATAAAATCAGATATTTCATAACGAAACGGAGAATGAAGATGGCACGCAAATCAAAAGAAATCGAGCGCACTACAAGCGGTATTACTGCCGAGATTACGGATCAGGCGATAACCGATACTATACGCACAAATTTCATGCCGTACGCGATGTATGTCATCCGTGACCGCGCAATCCCCGAAATCGACGGTTTCAAACCTTCTCACCGTAAACTTCTTTACACTATGTATAAAATGGGACTTCTCACGGGCGGGCGCACAAAATCGGCGAATGTTGTTGGTCAGACGATGAAGCTGAATCCTCACGGCGATGCGGCTATATATGAGACCATGGTTCGTCTCACGAGAGGTCATGAGGCGCTTCTTCATCCTTTTGTAGATTCAAAGGGAAGCTTCGGTAAGCAGTACAGCCGTGATATGGCGTATGCCGCATCGCGTTATACGGAAGTTAAACTTGACTCATTCTGTGCCGAGCTTTTCCGCGGAATAGATAAAGATGCTGTTGACATGGTTGACAACTACGATGCCACCATGAAGGAACCGGTACTTCTGCCGACCACTTTTCCGAATGTACTCGTAACCCCGAATCTCGGAATTGCTGTTGGTATGACGAGTAATATCTGTTCGTTTAATCTCGGTGAGATATGCGACGGTGCCATACAGCTTCTTCGCCGTCCGGATACACCGATTGATAAGATGCTTGATATCATTAAGGCGCCTGATTTTCCCGGCGGTGCTTATCTCATTTATGACCGCGATAAGATGCGCGAAATTATGAAGATAGGACGAGGCGGTATAACACTTCGCTCTCGATACAATTACGAAAAACGAGATAACTGTATTGATATCACGCAGATACCGTATTCAACCTCGATTGAGCTTATCATGAATCGAATTGCCGATCTTGTTAAAGAGGGCAAGCTCAAGGAGATAGTTGATTTCCGCGATGAGATCGATCTTTCCGGCTTCAAGCTGACACTTGATCTGCGCCGTGGAGTTGACCCCGACAAGCTGATGACAAAGCTCTTTAAGCTTACATCTCTTGAGGATAATTTCAACTGTAATTTCAATGTCCTGATAGACGGCACGCCGCGTCAGATGGGCGTTGTTGAGATACTGAATGAATGGATACGCTTCCGAATGGGATGTGTACGCCGTGAGTTATCGTATGAATTAAAGAAAAAGAAGGACAAGCTTCATCTTTTGATGGGACTTGGCAAGATACTTCTTGATATAGACAAGGCGATAAAGATAGTCCGCGAGACAGAGCTTGAAGCTGATGTTGTTCCCAACCTCATGGCAGGCTTTGGAATCGACGAGATTCAGGCAGAGTATATCGCGGAAATAAAACTGCGTTATCTCAACCGCGAATATATCATCAACCGAATCAAGGAAATAGAATCCCTGCAAAAAGAGATTGCAGAGCTTGAAGCGAAGATCGGCGACGATATCAAGGTTCGTGAGCATATTGCAAATGAGCTTCGTGAGATCAAGAAAAAGTATGCAAAGCCTCGCCTTACACAGCTCATATATCCCGATGACATCGAGGTATACGAGCCGGAGAGCGAGGTCGAAAATTACAACGTGCGCGTTTATCTTACGCGCGACGGTTACTTTAAGAAGATAACACCTCAATCACTTCGCGGAAGCGACGTACAGCAGCTTAAAGACGGTGACGTTATCGTGCATGAGCAGGATACCGAAAACATTGCCGAGGTCATCTTCTTCTCCGACAAAGCGCAGTGCTATAAGGCAAAGATTGACGATTTCGACAATGTGAAAGCATCTCAGCTCGGTGATTATATCCCAGCCAAGCTCGGCTTTGACGAGGGCGAGAAGGTCGCGGCAATGGCGGTGCTTACCGAGTACCGTGACAACGCTTATATGGTTTTCGTCTTTGAAAACGGCAAGGGCGTGCGCGTTCCGATAAGCGCGTATCAGACCAAGACGAACCGACGTAAGCTTACAGCGGCTTATGCAGATTCTTCACCGCTCGCCGGCGCTATGTACATTACGGAGCCGTGCGAAATTTTGATAGTTAATGATGCACACCGCGCGATTTCCATAAAGAGTGAACTCATTCCCGAAAAGTCGACCAGAAGCTCGGTAGGCGTACAGCTTATGCAGATGAAGCGAAACCAGAAGGTAACGTCTATAATGCGCAATTTCGAGGATAAGATTGCTAATGCATCAAAATATCATAAGATAAAGATTCCTGCAGCTTCCGTGCTTCTTGAAGAATATGATATTGACAAGATGCAGATGAGTTTTGAGGGAGCGCTGGATTAAAAAATGTCCCTTTTTATTAAGCAGAAGAGTCAGGAGAGAGAATACACACTGTTTTCTAACAAGGATATTAATCGCCTTATCCTGCCTCTTATTGTAGAACAGTTCCTTGCTATTTCGGTCGGAATGTTCGACACGATGATGGTTTCGAGTCTTGGCGAGAGTGCCGTTTCCGGTGTTTCGCTTGTTGACATGATTACCAAGCTGATGATAAATATCTTCGCCGCTCTTTCAACGGGCGGCGCAGTTATCTGTGCTCATGAAGTGGGATTTGCCAAAACAAAAAGCGATACTCCCGATTACAGCGCTGCGCGTGTATCGGCAAAGCATCTGATGCTTATTCTGGCTGTTTCATCTTCAATAATTGCCGCTCTTTGCTGTTTTCTTCGTCTGCCCCTGCTTGAACTCCTTTTTGGAAAGATTGAGCGCAGTACGATGAATAATGCGCTGACTTACTTTGCGATATCCGCGATATCATATCCGTTTATTGCGTTATACAACGGATTTGCCGCCTTGTTTCGCACAATGGGCAACTCAAAGGTGACGATGATAGTCTCTATTATTGTTAATATCTTCAACCTTATCGGCAACGCCTTGCTTATTTTCGTTTTCGATATGGGCGTGGCAGGCGCGGCGTGGTCAACCACCGTTTCGCGTATTCTCGGTATGGTTATCTTGGGCATACTGATTATGAATAAGAGGCGGGATATCTACATAGATTTCCTAAAGCCCTTTAAGGTAAAACTCAGTATAATTAAGCGAATGCTCGGCATCGGACTTCCGAACGGGTTTGAAAATAGCGTTTTCAGTCTTGGACGCATATTGGTTATATCTATGATTTCCGGCTTCGGAGAGGTACAGCTCGCCGCAAATTCTGTTGCGAACAATCTCGATCAACTTGGATGCATCCCCGGTCAGGCAATATGTCTTGCTATGGTAACGATTGTTGGACAGTGCATAGGAGCGGGAGATATTGAGGCGGCAAATTATTACCGCAAAAAGCTGATAAAAATGAGCTTTGCGTTTATGGCGCTGATTGAGGTTTCAATTATCGCAACTCTGCCGTTAACGCTTCGCCTGTATGATCTTTCTGCCGAGACCTTGAAGCTCGCGGCGATATTGATACTTATACATGACGGTCTGGGGATTTTCCTTTGGACACCGTCATTTGTCACACCAAACGCACTGCGTGCGGCAAAGGATGTGCGCTTTACTATGATAGTTTCCATCTCTTCGATGCTTGGATTCAGAGTTTTGTTTTCATATATTATAGGAGTCCGATTCGGTTTCGGTATCATCGGCGTGTGGATTGCAATGGTGCT